>CAZPNH010000323.1:0-3665 GCA_964587635.1 uncultured Bordetella sp. | reverse complement strand
CGAGCTGTTTGGCGAGCTTCCCGATCAAAGGAAAAATCTTTTGACAAGAGACAGGACCAGCAGGGTATACCCGGCCGCGAGGATGTCGTCGAACATGACGCCGAAGCCGCCCTTGAAGCGCATCTCGAACTGGCGGATGGGCGGCGGCTTGACCACGTCGAAGGCGCGGAACAGGAAGAACGCGGCGCCCTGCCACCATGGATCCGCCGGCACCATCGCCAGCACGAGCAGGAAGGCGACGACTTCATCCCAGCACATCGCGCCGTGGTCCGAGACGCCCAGGTCGCGGCCGGTCCGCTCGCAGGCCCACACGCCGACAATGAACAGCAGCGCGAGGAAACCGAACAGCAGCAGCGGTTCGTAGGCGCCGCCGATCAGCCACCAGAGCGGGATCGCCAGCAAAGTGCCGGCGGTTCCCGGTGCAAACGGCGACAGGCCCGCGCCGAAGCCGAGCGCGATGAAGTGCGCCGGGTGGGTAAACGTGAACTTCGCCGTCGGCCGCGCGAGGTTCACGGCCTGAAGTGGTCGAAGCCGCGCCCGACCGTCATCGCGTTGCCCTGGTCGTCGAACACCTGGAGCTTCGGTTCCCCTGCCTGCATGCTGCCGACGCGGGAAAGCGGCAGCTGCAATTCCGAGGATAGCGATTCGACTTCGCCGCGTTGCGACTGGGGCGCGGTAAACACCAGCTCGTAGTCATCGCCGCCCGAAAGCACGCACCGCTTCTGCAGTTCCGGATCATTCCCGGAAAATTTCGGCAAGTCCGCATAGCGCACCATCGCGCCCGCTCCGGATTTTTCAAGAATGTGGCCCAGATCCTGCGCGAATCCGTCCGAGACGTCGATCGCCGCGCTGGCGATGCCCCTGAGGCGCTCGCCGAGTTCCACGCGCGGCTCCGGCTCCTCCAGCCGCCGCGCCGCCGCGGCATTGCCCGGCTGCGCCAGACCCAAAGCCGCGCCGCCTAATTCCCCCGAAACCCAGATGTCGTCGCCGGGCCGCGCGCCGCCCCGGAACAGCGCGAGGCCCGTCGGCACTTCGCCGAGAATGGTGACGCAGAGGGTCAATGGGCCGCGGGTGGTGTCGCCGCCGATAAGCTCGACACCGAAACGCCGCGCCAGCGCGAAGAAACCCTGCGCGAACTGATCCAGCCAGGCCTCGTCCGCCGCGGGCAGCGCGATAGCGAGCGTCGCCCAGCGCGGCGCGGCGCCCATCGCCGCCATGTCGGACAGATTGACCGCGAGCGACTTGTGGCCGAGCCTGCGCGGATCCGCCCCGGCGCGGAAATGTCTTCCTTCCAGCAGCAGGTCGGTGGAGACCGCGAGTTCCATGCCCGCGCTCGGCCGCAGGAGCGCCGCGTCGTCGCCGATGCCGAGCACCACGCGGCGCGTGCGGCGGTCGACCGGCCGGATCTCGCGCGGCGGCTTTTCGAAATACCTGCGGATCAGTTCAAATTCGGACAGCAAGCCTAGACCGCCTGGCGAACGCGGGCGATTTCCTCGGCGCGGATTTCCACGGCCAGCTTCTCCAGCACGCCGTTGACGAACTTGTGGCCGTCGGTGCCACCGAAGCTCTTGCCCAGCTCGATCGCCTCGTTGAGCACCACCTTGAACGGCGTTTCCAGCCGCGCCGTCAATTCATAGGCGGCGATGAGCAGGATCACGCGCTCGACCGGCGACAGCGAAGCGAGGCTGCGGTCGAGATAGGGCGTGATCTGCTTTTCCAGCGCGTCGGCCTGCTGCATGACCTGGCCGATCAGTTCGTCGGCGAATGCCTGGTCGCAGCGCTCCCAGCCTTCGAGCGTGCGCGCGTGCTCGATCGCCTCGCCGCCGCCGAGCTTCCAGGCGTACAGCACCTGCAGCGCGATTTCGCGCGAACGGTGCCGCGCCGAGGACCGGCCGGTTTTCAGCGCCATTTTTCCGCCAGCGCCAGCCGCAGGCGCGCCATCTCCAGCGCGACGCGCACCGCTTGCGCCCCCTTGTCCTTGCGCTCGAGCGCCTGCGCCTCGGTGTCCGTGGTGAGCACGCCGTTGGCGACCGGCAGGCCGCACTCCAGCGCCACGTCCATGATGCCGCGCGCCGACTCGCTGGAAACCACTTCGAAATGGTAGGTCTCGCCGCGGATCACGGCGCCGATCGCGACCAGCGCGTCGAAGCGCCCCGACTGCGCCAGCCACTGCAGCGCGAGCGGGATTTCGAGCGCGCCGGCGACCGCCACGAACTCGGCTTCGGCGCCAGCCTTCTTCAGCTCGGCACGCGCCGTTTCGAGCAGGACGTTGCAGATCTCTTCGTTGAAGCGGGAATGAACCACGCCGATGCGTGGCGGATTCATTTCCGTTCTCGTTCGACGTAACCCGTCACCTCGAGGCCGAAGCCGGCCATGCTCGGCATCTTGCGCGGCGCCGCCATGAGCCGCATCCTGCCGACGCCCAGGTCGCGCAGGATCTGCGCGCCGATGCCGTAGGTGCGCAGGTCCATGCTGCGGCCGCCGCCCGCGGGCCGGCTCTGCGCCAGCCGCGCTTCCAGCGCGGCGTCCGACTGGCTGCAGTTGAGCAGCACCATCACGCCGCTGCCCGCCTTGCGGATCGCGACCAGCGCCTCGCCGATGCCCCAGGAATGCGTGCCCGGCCCGGCGTCCAGCAGGTCGACGATGGACAGCGGCTCGTGCACGCGCACCAGCGTCTCGCCGGCGGCGCCCGGCTCGCCCAGCACCAGCGCGAGATGCGTGGAAGCGGTCGGCAGGTCGCGGAAAGCGACCAGCCGGAAGCGGCCCCAGGCGGTTTCGATCGGTTTTTCGGAAGTGCGCTGCACCAGCGATTCGTGCGCGCTGCGGTACTGGATCAGGTCGGCGATGGTGCCGATCTTCAACTGGTGTTCGGCGGCGAATTCGAGCAGGTCGGGCAGGCGCGCCATCGTGCCGTCGTCGCGCATGATTTCGCAGATCACCGCCGCGGGCGTAAGGCCGGCCAGCGCGGAAAGATCGCAGCCCGCCTCCGTGTGCCCGGCGCGCACCAGCACGCCGCCCGGCTGCGCCATCACCGGGAAGATGTGTCCGGGCTGCACGATGTCGGAGGGCTTGGCGTCTTTGGCAACCGCCGCGCGCACGGTGCGCGCGCGGTCGTGCGCCGAAATTCCGGTGGTGACGCCCTCCGCGGCTTCGATGGACAGCGTGAAGTTGGTGCCCATCTGCGCGCGGTTGTCGCGCACCATGAGCGGCAGCGCGAGCTGGCGGCAGCGTTCCTCGGTGAGCGTCAGGCAGACCAGGCCGCGCGCGTGCTTGGCCATGAAATTGACCGCTTCGGGGGTCACGTGCTCGGCGGCGAGCACCAGGTCGCCCTCGTTCTCGCGGTCCTCGTCGTCCACCATCACGACGACCTTGCCCGCGCGGATCTCGGCGATGATCTCCGCGGTCGGGCTGATGGTGCTTTGTTCGCGGCGCATGGTTTAAACCTTTACGGGCGGATTATATGCCCGCGCGCCCCGGGAATTCCCCTCGATCTACTTCTGGGCTTCGCCCTCGGCCGCCTCGGCGCGCTCGCCCAGCCGCTCGCGGATGCGCGCGCTCTTGCCCGAGCGCTCGCGCAGGTAATAGAGCTTGGAGCGGCGCACTTCGCCCTTGCGCTTGACCTCGACGCCCGCGATGAGCGGCGAATAGGTCTGGAAGGTGCGCTC
>CAZPNH010000322.1:0-3670 GCA_964587635.1 uncultured Bordetella sp. | reverse complement strand
CGCCCGCGCGCTCGAAATCCTTCGGCACCGGCGCGACCTTGACGATCGCGCCCGTGGCGTAGGTCGGGTCGGGGCGCTGGTCGAAGATGTTCGCCTCGAAGCAGGACTCGTCGCCCACGTCCTGGCGGTTCTGGCAGCGCAGGAACACGCCGCTGTTGGCGTTGTCGCTGGCCCAGAATTCGACGCGCATCTCGAAGTCCTTGTAGCTCTGCTTGGACACCAGGTAGGCGGGGTCCTTGCCGCCGCGGTCGGCCTGGATCGCGCCGTCCTTCGAGGTCCAGTTGGCGACGCGGAACTGGTCGAAGTTTTCCATGCCGCTGCCGTTGTCGACGAGCGTGGTCCAGCTCGAGCCCGAGCCCGCGCAGGCGGCGAGGCCGAGGGCGAGTGCGGCGGAAATTGCGATTGTCTGCTTCTTCATTCCATCCTCCCAGGTGATTGGAGGGCGGATTATGCGCCGGGCGTTGTCAGGAAGCTTGCTGCGGTGCGGCGCGCAGTGCGTCCTGCACGAATTCCAGGCGGTCCTGCCCGAAGAACATCTCGTCGCCCACGAACATGGTGGGCGCGCCGAACACGCCGCGCCGCACGGCTTCTTCGGTGGTGGCGATGAGCTTCGCCTTCACCTCGGGGTCGCCCACCATCGCCAGCAGCGCCGCGGGGTCGAAGCCGGCCTCCTGCAGCGTCGCGCCGACGACCGCGGCATCGTTGAGGTTGCGCGGCTTTTCCCAGGTCGCCTTGTAGATCACGTCCACGTAGCGCAGGAAGCGGTCGGGATCGCGCATCTGCATGCCCGCCGCGCCGCGCATCAGCGTGAGCGTGTTGATGGGGAAATGCGGGTTCACCACCAGCGGCACGCCGTAGCGGCGCGCCCAGCGCGCCATGTCGCCCCACATCCACCTGCCCTTGGGCGGGATCATCACCGGGCTCTGGTTGCCGGTGGCCTTGAACACGCCGCCCAGCAGCATCGGCCGCCAGACGATCTGCGCGCGGGTTTCCATGGCGATCTTCGGCAGCTGCGTCCAGGCGAGGTAGGCCGTCGGGCTGCCGAAGTCGAAGAAGAACTCGATCTGTCTGGCCATGGCCGCCATGGTAATCCAGCCGAATCCGCTTGCCCACCGCGCGGTCCTCTAGGATGATGCCTGCGGTCACCCGGTTCCTTCACGCGCGAGGGCGTCCATGAACATCTGGCAGGATTTTCTTAAGAACGACGAGAAAGTCATCAACAAGTGGACGCACTATTTCCCGGTGTACGAGCGGCACTTCTCCGGCTGGCGCAACAAGTCGCTCACCTTCATCGAGGTCGGCGTGGAGCGCGGCGGCTCGCTGCAGATGTGGCAGCGCTTCTTCGGCCCGATGGCGAAGATCATCGGCATCGACATCAATCCGGAGTGCAAGGCGCACGAAAGGCCGGGCATCTTCGTGCGCATCGGCGACCAGTCGGACCACGGCTTCCTGCGCAGCGTCGTCGACGAATTCGGCGTGCCGGACGTGGTGCTCGACGACGGCAGCCACATGATGGACCACATCGCCAGCACCTTCGCGTTCTTCTACCCGGAGATGCACAAGAACGCGGTCTACATGGTCGAGGACCTGCACACGGCCTACTGGGAGGAATTCGGCGGCGGCGTCGACAAGCCGGATACCTTCATCAACTACGCCAAGGGCTGCGTGGACCGGCTGAACGCGGACCACAGCCGGGGCGCGGTGCCGCAGGACGCGATCACGCGCGAGACCTTCGCCATCAGCTTCTACGACAGCATCGTCTGCTTCGAGAAGGGCGACGTTTGGTGGAAAAACAGCATCATGATCGGACCGGCCGCCCGTCCCGCGGGCTGAGGGGAATCCGGCCGTTCAGGCAGAGCTCTCGAGCGAATGCGCGAGGTCGCGCAGCGCCTCGGCCGGCTGGAAATCGATGGGCTCGCCGTGCGACACGAGGATGCGCCGCAGCTTCGGCAGTGCCGCCCACCGCAGCAGCTGGGCGCGCAGCGCGGCCGGGTCGTCGATCATGGTCCACTTCACGGGCCGCGGAATCTGCGGCTCGTCGCCGGCGAAATTCATCAGGCGCAGGAACCAGCCGCCCAGGCCGCTTGAATTGCGGATGTTGCCGACCAGGTCGTTGAGCACCAGCGTCGTGCCGTCCCCGGCGTGGATCAGCAGCGCCGCCTCGTGCTGGCCGGTGCCCGGCACGGTCACGAACTCCACCGCCGCGTCGTCGAAATGCGGCTCCGTCAGGTCCACGGGCACCACTTCCTCCACTTTCCTGCGGGCGCCCGGCGGCGCGACGACCTGCAGCGCCGGGTAGCGGTCCTTCCAGGCCCTCGCGTCCAGCCGGTGCTTGTCGCTCGGCACGATGAGGAAGGCGGGCCGTCCATAGCTCTCGAACCTGCGCATGCCGGGCTCGTCGAGCGCGATCGCGCTGAACACCACCAGGCGGCCGCCGCTCAGGCGCGCCACGGTCATGCGGCGCGGCAGCCTGGTGAACGGCAGGCGGATGTAGCCCGTCACCGTCAGGATACCGGGCTCGAGCTCCCGCAGCTTGCCGTGCGGCAGGACGTTCCACTGGTCGTGAACTTTGGGCATCGTCGCATTGTTTCGCAGGCGCGGCGGGCCTTCTGTGCGCTTGCACACCCCCGACTGTTTGTAGAATGACCCCATGATGAGCGCCGCCGACAACGAGACTCTGGTCCGCACCAGTGCCGGCACGCCCATGGGCGAGTATTTCCGGCGCTACTGGCTGCCGGTGGCGCTATCGAAGGAAATGCCCGCGCCGGACAGCCCGCCCATCCGCGTGAAAGTCATGGGCGAGGAGCTGGTCGCCTTCCGCGACAGCGAGGGGCGCGTCGGCCTGGTTGAGCCGCGCTGCGCGCACCGCGGCTCGAGCCTCTTTTTCGGGCGCAACGAGGAGTGCGGCCTGCGCTGCGTGCACCACGGCTGGAAATACGACGTGAACGGCAAATGCGTGGACATGCCCAACGTCGAGCCCGACGCCGGCATGCGCGGCAAGATCTCCATCAAGGCCTATCCGACGCGCGAGTTCGGCGAGATGGTGTGGGCCTACCTTGGGCCGCGCGAGGTGATGCCCGAAGTGCCCGAGCTCGAGCACGGGCTGCTGCCCGCGTCGCACCGGTACGTCACCAAGCGGCTGCAGCAGTGCAACTGGGCGCAGTCCATGGACGGCGCGCTCGACACGGCACATTTCTCTTTCCTCCACATGCCCGCACCATCGAATGTCTCCAACGCCAACGCGGCCGTCGCAGCGGACGCGTCCCGCCTGGGCTGGCTGCGCAACGATCCGATGCCGCGCTTCACCATCCTCGACCACGACGTGGGCTTCGTCGTCGGCGGCGCGCGCAAGGCCGACGGCCGGGACTTGTACTGGAGAATCACGCAGTTCATGCTGCCGACGCACTCCATCACGCCCTCGGCCATGCCGGGCGAGATCTACTACGGCTACACCTGGGTGCCGGTGGACGACGAGTCCTGCTGGATCTACGTCTACGGCTGGCATCCGGACCGCGCGATCACCGCCGGGGAGCGCGCCAAATTCGACAAGGGCGGCTACGGCCAGTTCGCCGAGCTCGGGCCCGGCTACGTCCCGCTGCGCAACCGCTCGAACGACTACCTTATCGATCGCAACGAACAGAAGACCGTCTCGTTCACCGGCGTGCGCGGC
>CAZPNH010000321.1:0-3671 GCA_964587635.1 uncultured Bordetella sp. | reverse complement strand
TCTACCTGATGGTGTCCATCGGCGGCGCGGCGGGCGGCCTGTTCGTCGGCCTGATTGCGCCGCACCTGTTCCACATCTTCTTCGAGCTGCCGATCGCGCTCCTCGCCTGCGGCGCGCTCGCCGCCCTGCTTACCTGGCGCACGGCGCGCAGCCCGGCGGCAGGGAAGTTCGCCTACGCTGTACCTGTCGTTGCGGTCATTGTGACCGGCGTCATGACCTGGCACGTCTACGAGTACGTGGCCTACATCAACACCAACGCGATCCTCATGACGCGCAATTTCTACGGCACTCTGCGCGTCAAGCAGTACGACCGCAGCGGCGACGGCAAAATCACGCGCGCGCTGGTGCACGGCGTCATCAACCACGGCTGGCAGTACGTGGATCCGGCGACGCGCATGCAGCCGATCAGCTACTTCGGGCCCGGTTCGGGCATCGCCAAGGCGCTCGACTTCTACAGCGGGCGGCCGCGGCGCGTCGGCATCATCGGCCTGGGCGTGGGCTCCTTCACCGCCTGGGGCAAGCCGGGCGACTACTTCCGCATCTACGAGCTCGACCCGGACGTGGTCAAAATCGCGCGCGAGCAGTTCTGGTACCTGTCGGGCGCGCAGGCGAAGATCGACGTCGTCGTGGGTGACGGGCGCCTGAACATGGAGCGCGACCCGCCGGAGAATTTCGACCTGATCTCGGTGGACGCCTTCTCCAGCGGCTCGATCCCGATCCACCTGCTCACCCGCGAGGCGCTGCAGGTGTACAAGCGCCACCTCGCGCCCGGCGGCGTGATCGTCTACAACGTCACCAACCGCTTCGTGAACCTCGCGCCGCAGCTCAAGCTCGTCGCCGAAGCCGAGGGCATGAAGACCCTGCTGATGAACGACAGCCCCGAGGACGATAAATATTCCGGCACCGCCTACGTGCTGGTGACCGACAACCCGAAATTCCTTACCGACAAGCGCTTCGCCGACGCGGATGAAATAGAGCCCATCAAGGGCCTGCAGACCTGGACCGACGGCTTCAACAACCTGTTCAAGGTCGTCCGCTAGCCCGCGTCAGACCGCGTCCCTGAGCGTGAGGGCCGGCGACGCGGACAGCACTTTGCGCGCCGACAGCCAGGCGTTGAGCGAGAGCAGCAGCACGCCCGCGAGGGGGCCCGCGATCCACAGGCCGGGGCTGGGCGGCAGTTCGAGCTCGAACACGCGCCGCGCGAGCAACTGGCCGATGGCCGCGGCGCCGGCGGTGGCGAGCAGCCCGGCGAGCAGTCCCATCGCGAGGAATTCGACGCGCTCGCTGCCGGTCACCTGGGCGCGCGAAGCGCCGTAGACGCGCATCACGGCGGCTTCGCGCCGGCGCTCGTCCTCGGTGGCGACCAGCGCCGAGTACAGCACCAGCAGCCCGGCGCCGAGCGCGAACAGGAAGACCACCTGCACCGCGGAGATCACCTGGTCGATGATGCCCTGCGCCTGGCGCAGGGCCGCGCTCACGTCCACCAGCGTGAGGTTGGGGAAGCGCGCGGTCAGCTCGTTCATCTGCGGCTCCTTGCCCGCTTCCAGGCGGAACGCGGAGATGTAGCTCGACGGAAAGCGCCCGATCAGGCTCTCCGGCCCGATGACGAAGAAATTCACCTTCATCGAGTCCCAGCGCAGCTTGCGCTTGGAGGTCACGCGCGCGGTGAAGGATTCGCCGCCGACCGTGAAGGTCAGCTCGTCGCCCAGCTTCCAGCCGAGCGTGTTGGCGATGCCCTCCTCGACCGAAATTTCCTCGGACCCCGGTGCGAACCAGCGGCCTTCGCTTACGACGTTGTGCGCGGGAGGACGGTCCGCGAACGACAGGTTGAATTCGCGCTCGACCAGGCGCCGCGCGCGCTCCTCGGTGAAGTCCGCTTCCGAAACCTTGTTGCCGTTCACCGCGGTGAGCCGGCCGCGCACCATGGGGTTCAGGTCCGGTACCGCGATGCCCTTGCTGGTGAAGAACGCCTTCACCTCGGCGAGCTGGTCGGGCTGCACGCCGAGCAGGAAGCGGTTGGGCGCATCCGGCGGCGAACTGCGCCGCCAGGCGTCCACCAGGTCGTTTCTCGTGAAGGTCAGCAAGAGCACCGCGGTGAGCCCCAACGCGAGGCTCGCCACCTGCACCGCATTGCCGCGCGCGTGGCGGCGCAGATTCGCCAGTCCGTAGCGCAGCGCGACGCTGCCGGCGCCCAGGCGGCGCGCGACCGGGCCGCTCGCCACGAGGCGCAGGCCGGCCCAGGCGACCACCGCGAACGCGGCCACCGCGACGCCGAATCCGCCGACCACCGTGACGCCCATCTGCACGTCGCCCGCCTGCCAGATGAGCAGCCCCGCGAGCGCGCCGACGCCCGCCGCGTAAACCGCGACGGTGCCGCCCCTGGCCGAGCCGGATTCGCGGCGGATGACACGCAGCGCCGGCACGTTCTTCAGCTGCACCAGCGGCGGCAGCGCGAAGCCGAGCAGCAGCACCAGCCCGACCAGGAATCCCTGGAGCGCGGGCAGCAGCGAAGCGGCGGGCAGGTCGGCGCGCAGCAGGCCGTTGAGGATTTCGGCAATGAAGAACTGCGCCGCGAAGCCGATGGCCGCGCCCGCCGCGCAGGAAAAGATTCCCAACAGCAGGAATTCCAGGCCGAACAGCGACAGCAGTTTTCCCTGCGTCGCGCCGTAGCAGCGCATCACCGCGCAGCCGTCCAGGTGCCGCTCGACGAAGCGCCGCGTGCCGAGCGCGATGGCGACGCCCGCGAGGATGGCCGCGAGCAGCGCGGTGAGCCCGAGGAAGCGCTGCGCGCGCTCGATGGCGCCGCGCACTTCCGGCCGCCCGCTCTCCAGGTTGTCGACGCGCTGGCCGCGCTCGAGTTGCGTTTTCGCCCAGGCTTCGAACGCCGCCACCGGCTCGCGCGCGCCCGCGGCATAAAGGTGGTACGAGATGCGGCTGCCGGTCTGCACCAGCCCGGTCGCGGCCACGTCGGCGACGTTCATGAACAGGCGCGGCGCGATGTTGAAGAAGTTGGCGCCGCGTTCCGGCTCCAGCGTGAGGATCGCCGCCACCTTGAGCGTGGCGTTGCCGAGCTTGAGCGTCGATCCCACGGGCGCGGCCAGCGCGGACACCAGCCGCTCCTCGATCCATACCGTGCCGCGCGCCGGACCCGCCTGCGCCGGCGCGTCGGGCGCGTTCGGCGCGGGGGCGATGCGCAGGCGGCCGCGCAGCGGGTAATTCTCGGTGACCGCCTTCACGCCCGAGAGCTGCGACTGTTCTCCATTGATCGCCATGCTGATGAAAGTCGTCGCCTGCGCGCGCTCGAGGCCCCGGCGCTGGATCTCTTCCGCGATGCCGGGCTGCCACGGATGGTCGGAGACCAGCACCAGGTCCGCCCCCAGGAGCTGGTGCGCGTCCCGCACCAGCGCGCGGCTCACGCGGTCGGCGAAGAAGCCGACGCTGGTGATGCTGGCCACCGCCACCACCAGCGCCATCGCCAGCACGCCCAGCTCCCCGGCCCGCCAGTCCCGCAACAACATGTTGAGGGACCGTTTCATCAAGCGGCGATTCTGCCCGCGACCAGGCGGATCACCCGGGCGCAACTCTGCGCGAGGTGTTCGTCGTGCGTCACCATCACCAGGGTGGTGCCGGCCTCGCGGTTGAGGGTGAACAGGCTGTCGATAACCAGCTTG
>CAZPNH010000320.1:0-3676 GCA_964587635.1 uncultured Bordetella sp. | reverse complement strand
GTGTACTTCATCATGATCACGCTCGCCTTCGCGCAGATGGCCTACTACCTGGTGAATTCCATGAAGGCCTACGGCGGCGACGAGGGGCTCACCCTGCCTTCGCGCGCCACCCTCGGCTTCGGCCTGGACCTGGGCGACGACGTCACTTTCTATTACGTCGTGCTGGCGATCCTCGCCACCTCCCTCTACGCGCTGCACCGCCTGGTGCATTCGCGCTTCGGCCGCGCGCTCACGGCGATCCGCGAAAACGAGGCGCGCGCCGAGGCGATCGGTTTCCCGGTGTTCGGCTACAAACTGGCGGCCTTCGCCATCGCGGGCGCCGCCGGGGGGCTGGCCGGCGCGCTGCTCGCCAGCCACGGCAAGTACGTCAACCCGAACATCCTGCACTGGACCCAGTCCGGCACGCTGCTGGTAATGGTGATCCTCGGCGGCGTCGGGCGCCTGTGGGGCGGCGTGATCGGCGCCGCCGGGCTGCTGCTGCTCGAGCACCTGCTGGCCGAGCACAAAATCGACTGGCTGGCCGCGCTGGCGCCGAATTACCAGCAGCACGCCAGCCTCGGCGTCGGCCTCGTGCTGCTCGCCGTCGTGCTGTACGCGCCGCAGGGCATCGCCGGCCTGTTCGGCAAATGGGGCGCCGGGAAAACCCGTGCTTGAAGTGAAGAACCTGCGCAAGCGCTTCGGCGGCGTCGCCGCCAGCGACGGCGTATCGCTGGAAGTGCGGCAGGGGGAAGTGCACGCGTTGATCGGCCCGAACGGCGCCGGCAAGACGACGCTCATCGCGCAACTATCGGGAAGCCTCAAGGCGGACGGGGGCGAAATACGCTTTCAAAATGAAAACATCACCGATTTACCCCAGTACCTGCGCGTAAGGGCGGGCCTGGTCCGGAGCTACCAGATCACCAGCATCTTCGGGCGCTTCAGCGTGCTCGACAACCTCGCCCTCGCGGTGCAGGCGCGCACGGGTTCCAGCCTGTCGTTCTGGCGCCCGGTGAGCGCGGAGACGGCGCTGTTCGACGAGGCGCGCGCCGTCGCCGCGGAAGTCGGCCTGGCGGGCAAGGAGCACGCGCCCGCGGCGACCCTCGCGCACGGCGAGCAGCGCGCGCTCGAACTCGGCCTCGCGCTCGCCACGCGCCCCAGGCTCGTGCTGCTGGACGAACCCACCGCCGGCATGGGGCCGGAGGAGTCGCAGCGCATGATCGAACTCGTGAACCGGCTGCGCGTCCGGCTGACGGTTCTTCTGGTAGAACACGACATGGACGCGGTATTCCGTCTCGCCGACCGGATTTCCGTGCTGGTGAATGGACGCGTCATCGCGACGGACAAACCTTCCGACATAAGGAAAAATCCGCAAGTGATCCGCGCCTACCTCGGGGAAGAGGCCGCCGCATGAGCAGCGAGAACTTCTACGCCGGCCTGCCGGTGCTGCCCAGCTTCGACGCCGTCACCGAACCCGGCAATTATTCGCCGCTGCCGGCGGACTGGCACGTCGCCACCTGCGACGTGCGCAATTCCACGCTGGCGGTGGAGGCGGGCAACTACAAGCACGTCAACACGGTCGGCGCCTCGGCCGTCACGGCGATGCTCAACGCCGCCGGCAATCTGGAGATTCCGTTCATCTTCGAGGGCGACGGCAGCGCCTTCTGCGTGCCGCCGCAGCTGCTCGAGGACACCAAGGGGGCGCTCGTCAAGACGCAGGAGATGGCGAAGAGTTCATTCGGCCTGGAGCTGCGCGTGGCCACCGTGCCGGTGACGACGATCCGCAAGGCGGGCCTCGACATCCTGGTCGCGCGCGTGCGCGTGTCGGAGAACTACATCCAGGCCGTGTTCGCGGGCGGCGGCATGGCTTTCGCCGACAGGTACATGAAGGATGCGGCCACCGCGCCGCTGTGCGAAGTGAAGCCCGGCAGCGTCGCCGCCAAGGGCAGCCTGGAAGGCCTCGAATGCCGCTGGCAGGACATCCCGAGCCGGCTCGGCGAAACCGTCAGCCTGATGGTGCGCGCGGTGGACCCGGATCCGGGCAGGACCGCGACGCTGTACCGCGAGGTGATCGCCAAGGTGCACGAGATCTACGGCAGCGACGAAGCCAGCCATCCGCTCACCCCGCCCATCATGACGCTGACGGCCTCGCTCGACGCGCGCCAGCTCGGCAACGAGGTCGGCGTGCGCGCCGCCGACCGCGGCCCGTTCGGCAAATGGCTCTACCTGATGCGCGTGCGCTGGTTCGTGGTGCTGGGCTGGTTCCTCATGAAGTTCGGCCTCAAGACCGAATTCACCGACTGGAGCCGCTACAAGGAAACGCTCATGAAGAACACCGACGTGCGCAAGTTCAACGACGTCTACCGCCAGATCCTCGCCGGCAATCCTTCGCAGCGCGAAGCGCTGGACGGCTGGCTGGCGGAACGCTACGCGAAGCGCGAGCTGGTGTACGGCCTGCACGTCACCGACCGGGCGCATATGACCTGCCTGGTGTTCAACTACTCGGGCAAGCACCTGCATTTCATCGACGGCGCCGACGGCGGGCTGTTTCTCGCTGCGAAAGCATTCAAGGAAAGGGCCGCCAAGCTGATTTAAGATGGCGGCAAAGGAGATTTTCATGCGCCATCCCGACCTGTCCAAGTTCGTCGAGCCCGACCGCGTGCGCAAGGAGGTCTACACCGACGCCGAGATCTTCGAGCGCGAAATGGAGCGCATCCACGAAACGGTATGGATCTACTGCGGCCACGAATCGCAGGTGCCGAAGACCGGCGACTACTGCCAGGTGCAGATCGGCCGCCAGCCGATGATCATGGTGCGGGGCAAGGACAGGAAGGTGAACGTGCTCTACAACCGCTGCCCGCACCGCGGCAACATGATCGTCGGCGACCGCAAGGGCAACACCGGCGACCAGTTCCGCTGTTCGTACCACGCCTGGACCTTCCACCACGACGGAAAACTCAAGAACATCCCGATGATGGAGTCGGGCTACGCGGGCACGCGCCTCAACAAGGACAGCCCCGAGCTCTGCATGAAGAAGGCGGCCCGCGTGGAGAGCTACCGGGGCTTTGTATTTGCGAGCCTTGCTTCTTCCGGACCTTCATTGAAGGAATTTCTGGGCGAAAGCATCGTCGCCTTCGACGACATGTGCGACCGCGCGCCCGAAGGCGAAGTCGAGGTGGTGCCGAACTGCTTCCGCGTGATCCAGCACTCGAACTGGAAGCTGTTCATGGAGAACCAGATCGACGCGCTGCATCCCTCGGTCACGCACCAGTCCACCGGCCGCGCGGCGCACGAGGTGGAGAAGATCCTCGCCAAGAAGGCGAAGGCCGGCGAAGCGCTCTCGTACCACATGCTGTCGGCCTTCGCGACAGTGACCATCGACAAGTGGGACAACTTCCAGACCATCAACTACCCGCACGGCCACTGCATCCTCACCGGCTATATGGGCCTCAGGCCGCAGGACCCGGACACGCTCGCCTACGACAAGATCATGATCAAGGCCTACGGCAAAAAGCGCTTCGAGGAAATCGTCGGCGTCAACATCCACCACGTGCTGGTGTATCCGGGCCTGTCGGTGCAGTCGCCGCTGCAGCAGCTCCGCGCGGTGCGGCCGCTGGGCGTGGACCGCACGCTCACCGAGATCTGGCATTTCCGCCTCAAGGGCGCGCCCGAGGCCATCTACCGGCGCTCCCTGGCCTAC
>CAZPNH010000319.1:0-3678 GCA_964587635.1 uncultured Bordetella sp. | reverse complement strand
CGCGGCGCGCGCCGAGATGGACATCAACTACTTCGGGCTGCTGCGCCTCGCGCAGGAGTTCGGGCCAGCGCTGAAAGGACGTGGCGCCGATGGCCCTTCCAGCGCGGTCGCGTGGGTCAACGTGCTGTCGATCTACGCGTTGTCGAACTTTCCGCCGCACGGCACCTTCTCCGCCTCCAAGGCGGCGGCGCTGTCGCTGGCGCAATGCCTGCGCGCCGAGATGCGCCCGGCCGGCATCCGCGTTGTCAATCTCTTTCCCGGGCCGATCGACGACGAATGGAACCAGCTCATGCCGCCGCCGAAGATCGCGCCCGCGGCGCTCGCGCGCGCGGTCGTCAAGGCGCTGCGCGACGGCGTCGAGGACGTCTATCCGGGAGACGTAGCGCAGGAATGGCTGGCGCGCTGGCGCGAGGATCCGAAGATCCTCGAGCGAGAACTCGCCGCGGGAGGAACCTGAACGTGAAGCCGACCGAAATCCTCGGCGCGCTGGCCGGTGCGCTCGCCGGCGGGCAGATCCGCGTCATCGACCTCACGCACACGCTGACGCCGGAATTCCCGCAAATCAGCCTGCCGCCCGAGTTCGGCCAGTGCCTGCCGTTTCGACTGGAAGAGGCCTCGCGCTACGACGAGCGCGGCCCGAGCTGGTATTGGAACAACTTCTCCTGTGGCGAACACACCGGAACCCACTTCGATGCGCCTGTCCACTGGATTTCCGGACGCGATCTACCGCACAACGCCGTCGACACCATCCCCGTGCAACACTTCATCGCAACTGCGGTGGTGATCGATTGTTCGCAGGAGGCCGCGGACGACGCCGACTACCTTCTCACCGTCGATGCAGTCAAGCAGTGGGAAAGCAAGCACGGGCGCATACCGGCACGGGCGTGGGTGCTGATGCGCACCGACTGGTCGAAAAAACACGAGGACGCCGAGGCCTACCAGAACTATGACGAAACGGGCCAGCACACGCCCGGCCCGAACGCCGAAGTGGCGAAATTCCTGGTCGAAGAGCGCGACGTGCTGGGCTTCGGCTCTGAATCGATCGGCACCGACGCCGGCCAGGGCTATCACCAGCGCCCGCCCTACCCCTGCCACTACTACATGCACGGCGCGGGACGTTATGGCCTGCAGTGCCTCACGAACCTCGACTTGCTGCCGCCCACCGGCACGATGCTGATCTGCCCGCCGCTGAAAATCCAGCACGGCAGCGGCAGTCCGCTGCGCGTGCTTGCTTTGGTTGCGAGCTAGGAGACCGATCATGTCCAGGGAAAACATTGAAAAGCATCGCCGCGATTTTCTGAAATTCCTTGCAGCGAGTCCCGCGGTTGCCGCGTTCGGCGGTGTCGCCGCGTTCCTCCACGAAGAAGGCTTCGCGCAGGATGTTCGCAAGAGCGCGTTTGCCGAGATCGTGCGCGACCGGCTGGCGGTGATCGACGATCCCAAGGATGCGCTCACGGTCTTCGATTTCGAGGAGACTGCGCACCGCAATGTGCAGGCCGGCCACTGGGCGTACATGTCGAGCGGCACCGACGACGACGCGACGCTGTACGCGAATCGCGCCGCCTTCCGGCAGGTGCAGCTCCGGCCCCGGAGGCTGCGCGACGCGACGAAGGTGGACATGCGCACCGAGCTCTTCGGCGAGCGCTATGCGAGTCCGATCTTCACTTGTCCCACCGGCGGCGAGCGGTCGTTCCACGCGGACGGCGAAGTCGCCGTCGCGCGCGCGACGAAGGCGCGCGGCACGATGCAGATGCTCTCCACCTCGACCTCCATCGCGGTCGAGACCGTGAACGACGCGCACGGCCGGCCGGTGTGGTACCAGCTCTATGCGCCAGTCGAGTGGGAAGCATGCGCGCAGCTGCTGAAGCGCGTGCAGGCGTCGGGAGTATCGGTGATCGCGCTCACGGTCGACAACACGACCGGCCGCTTCGAGGAAACTTTCCTCCGCACGCGTCCGAAGGACCTGAAGCAATGCGAGGCCTGCCACGTCGGCGGCTTCGAGGTCCGCCACCAGCCGATGTTCGACGGCATCGACCGGAAAGGCCGCACGTCGAACCGGAATCCGGCGCTGGACTGGAGCTATGTCGATCGCATCCGCGATTTCTGGAAAGGCAAGTTCATCATCAAGGGCATCGAGACGCACGAAGACGCGAAGCTGTGCCTGGAGCACGGGCTCGACGGCATCCTGGTATCGAACCATGGCGGCCGCTCGACCGAGACCGGCCGCGGCTCGCTCGACGCGCTGCCGGAAGTCGTGGCCGCCGTGAACGGCAAAATCCCGGTTCTTGTCGACGGCGGCGTTCGTCGCGGCACGGACGTTTTCAAGGCGCTCGCCCTCGGAGCGAAAGGCGTGGGCATCGGCCGGCCGATGCTGTGGGGACTGGGGTCCTTCGGTCAGGCCGGCGTTGACCGCGTGCTGGAGATACTGCAGGCGGAATTGAAGCTTGTGATGGGCAACTGCGGCACGCAAACGATCGCCGACATCAATCGCGCGTACGTCGCGACGCCGAGCTGGAGGAGTTAGCTCTTCGGCCTACTCAGCCTTGATGCCCGCGAATTTGATCACCTTTGCCCACTTTTCCACTGCTTCGGAGAGTATCGCCCCGAATTCCGCAGGCGAGCCGCCAAGCACTGTGCCGCCCAGCTCGACGATACGGGCCTGGACTTTGCTGTCGGCGAGCCCGGCATTGAGCTCCTTGTTCAGCCTGGCGATGATTTCGGCCGGGGTGTTCCTGGGCGCGCCGATGCCCGCAAAACCGCTGGCCTCATAACCGGGCACGAACTCTCCCGCCGCTGGAATTTCCGGGAGCACGTCCAGACGGGTCGCGGTCGTTACCGCCAGGGCGCGCAGCTTGCCGGCCTTGATGTGCTGGATCGATTCCGACACGGGGGCAAAAACCACCTGCACGTGGCCGGCGATCAGATCGGTGACCGCGGGCGCGCCGCCCTTGTACGGGACGTGGACCAGATTCAGCCCGGTCATCATCTTGAAGAGTTCGCAGGCGATGTTTTGCGGGGTGCCCTGGCCCGCCGACCCGTAGTTGATCTTGCCCGGGTTGGCCTTGGCGTAGGCGATGAACTCGGGGAGCGTCTTGGCGGGGACCGACGTATTCACGACGACCACGTAGGCCAGCCGCGCCGCATAGATGACTGGCGCGATGTCCCGCAGGAAGTCGAAGCTGAGATGGCTGTAGAGCGCGGCATTGATCGCATGCGGGGTCACGACCTGCAGTAGCGTGTAGCCATCCGCGGGAGCCTTGGCGACCGTCTCGGTTCCGATGTTGCCGCTGGCGCCAGGTTTGTTCTCGACAATGAATTGCTGGCCGAGCCGCTCCGTCAGCCATTCACTCGCCAGGCGCGCCTGGATGTCGGTCGCGCCGCCGGCAGGAAAGCCGACGACGATGCGCACCGGCTTTGACGGATAGGCCTGCGCCTGCGCCCGGGCAGCGCGGGGCAGGGCCGGCAACGCGGCGGCACCGACGGCCATATGCACGAATGAACGACGGGGAAATTTCATGACGCTCCCTCCACAGTTTCTTTTTTCGCTACGGCGCGGGCGCCTTGCGCGAACAGACTACATCCGTCCTGCAAGGCGGTGGAAGGGGCCGATGCCTCCGCTTTGGCACTAGTCGAAATTCGTGCAGCTCGAACCGACGATGCCGAAGACCACGAAGTCGT
>CAZPNH010000318.1:0-3717 GCA_964587635.1 uncultured Bordetella sp. | reverse complement strand
CGCCGGCAGCACGATGTCCGCGTAGTCCGCGGTATCGGTGAGGAAGGAATCCATCACCACGCAGAACAGGTCTTCGCGCGCAAACCCGGCGATCACCTTGCCCGAATCCGGGCATACCGCCACCGGGTTGTTGTTGTAGACGATGACCGCCCGCACGGGCGGCTCGCCGGCGGTGAGCGCCTCGCCGAGTTTGGAATGGTTGATGACGCGCGGCCGCTTTTCGGGCATCAGGTCCGGACGCTCGAGCGCGGCGTGGTCGAAATTGTAGTTGTCGGCCGTCGTGAGGAGGATCCCGCCGGCAGGATCGCGCCAGGCGCCGGTAAGCGCGGGCAGGCAGGCAATGTTGCGCGCGGCGATGCCGCCCCCGGCATGGCGCTGCATGCCGTAGTTGAGCCGGATCGCGGCCGGCTTCGCCGTGCCGTAGTCGCGCGCCAGCTGCACCACCTCTTCCACCGATATGCCGCAGATCTCCGCCGTCCATTCGGGCGAATACTGCTTGACCCGCGCCTGCAGCTGCTCGAACCCCAGCGTGTAGCGGGAAATGTAATCGCGGTCGATCAGGCCTTCCCCGATCAGGACGTGCATCATGCCGAGCGCGAGCGCACCGTCGGTGCCGGGCAGCAGCGCGATATGCTGGGTGCATTTCTCGGCGGTCAGGCTGCGGTAGGGGTCGATCGCCACCAGCTTCGCGCCCCGCCGCTTGGCTTCCTGCGCGCGCGTCCAGAAATGCAGGTTGGAGGTGATCGGGTTGGAGCCCCAGATCAGGATCAGCTTCGCGTCCGGGTAATGCTCCGGGTCCATGCCGTAGCTGCCGCCCAGCGTCGCCTTGATGCCGAACTTGCCCGCTGAAGAACACAGCGTGCGGTCCAGCTGGGAGGCCCCGAGCTTGTGGAAAAAGCGCCGGTCCATCGAACTGTACTGCAGCATGCCCATCGTCCCGGCGTAGCTCAGGGGCAGGATCATCTCGGGATTTTCGGCGGCGAGAACCTTCAGCCGCGCGGCGATCTCGTCCAGCGCCTCGTCCCAGCTCACGCGCTTGAACTGGCCCTTGCCTTTCGGCCCGACGCGCTTCAGCGGGGTTTGCAGGCGGTCGGGCGAGTAGGTGCGCTCGGTGTAGTGGCTGACCTTGGTGCACAGCGAGCCGTCGGTAAACGGATGCCCGGGGTCCCCCTGCACCTTGATCGCGACGCCGTCCTTCACCGTCACCAGCATCGCGCAGGTGTCGGGACAGTCGTGCGGGCAGGTGGCGCGGACGATCGTTTCCATGGAAAAAGTCTACTCCAGCAGTTCGATCCAGTGTTTCACGGGAATGGCAGTACCCGCTTGCAAATGCGTCAGGCAGCCGATATTCGCGGTGGCGATGGCCGCGGGACCGCCGGCGGCGAGCGAGGCGAGCTTGCGCCCGCGCAACTTTCCGGACAGTTCCGGCTGCAGGATCGAATAGGTCCCGGCCGAGCCGCAGCACAGGTGGCCGTCGGCGACGGGAAACAGCTCGTAGCCCGCCGCCTGCAGCAGCGCTTCCACCTTGCCGCGGACCTGCTGGCCATGCTGCAGCGAACATGGCGATTGGAAGGCGACGCGGCCCTTTTTCGTCCCGGCCCGGGGTTCGACCACTTCGGACAGATCGCGGGTCAGCGCCGAAATCCTCGCCGCCTTGTCGCGGTACGCCGGATCATGCTGCAGCAATTGCCCGTATTCCCTCACGGTTGCGCCGCAGCCGCTTGCCGTCATCACAATTGCCTCGATCTCGCCGCGCTCGACGAGCGGCCACCAGCGGTCGATCAGGGCGCGCATGTCATCCCGGCCCGATTCCTGCTCGTTCAGGTGAAAGCGCAGCGCGCCGCAGCAGCCCGCGCCGCGCACCTCGACCAGCGAAATGCCGGCCCGATCGAGCACGCGCGCCGCGGCGGCGTTGATGCCGGGCTCGAGCGCGGGCTGCACGCAGCCCGCGAGCACCAGCATCTTCCGCTGATGGCGCGCCTGGGGCCACTCGCCTGCGGCCTGCGTTCTTGCAGGGATTTTCTCCTTGAGAGCTCTTGGCAGCAAAGGACGGGCGAGACGGCCCAGCGCCAGGGCAAGTCCGAACAACCATGTTCTCGGCAGCACGGTCGACAGCACCGCCCTCGCCGCGCTTTCCCCGATGCCGCGTCCAACCTTCTCCTCGACGATGCCGCGGCCGATATCCGCCAGCCGTCCGTACTGCACGCCCGACGGGCAGGTGGTTTCGCAGGCGCGGCAGGTAAGGCAGCGGTCGAGGTGCAGGCGCGTCTTCTGCGTCGGCGCCACGCCCTCGAGAACCTGCTTGATGAGGTAGATGCGGCCGCGCGGCCCGTCCAGCTCGTCGCCCAGCAGCTGGTAGGTCGGGCAGGTCGCGCTGCAAAAGCCGCAATGCACGCACTTGCGCAGGATCGCGTCGGCCTCGCGCCCCTCGGGGGTATCGCGGATGAAACCGGCAAGCTCGGTTTGCACGGCTCGCTATACTTTCCGCATGAAAGCGATGTTCTGGGTGCTGCTGCTCGCGGTCGCGCTGGCGGCAGGGTGGTGGATCCGGCATGGCCTGCGGCAGTGGGCGGCGCGCAAGCGCGCGGAAGAGGTGCGCTTTGCGAGTTTCATGGCGGAAACCGCGGCGGCCGCGAAGCCGCAGGCCGCCACGCTCGAGTCCGCGCCCGCCGCGGCAACCGCAGTTCCCGCGGTGCCCGTGCTGCAAGCGGCCGACGGACTTGCGCAGCAGAAGATGCTGTTCGAAGCGGCCCACAAGGCGGGCGAAGCAGGCGAGCCCGCGCTCGCCATCCAGTTGTATGGCCGGCTGCTGGCGCGATACCCCGCCACGGCCTTTGCGGACCAGGCGCGTGCGGGCGCGACGGCGATGAAGAAAAAGCTCGTCAAGGCCTAGAACTCCGCATACAGGCGCCCGGGATTGAGAATCCCGGCCGGATCGAAAGCATTTTTCAGCTCGCGGTGCAGCCGCGCGAGCGCGGGCGGCAGCGGCGCGAAAACGCCGGCCGGCCTGTGCGCGGCGCGAAACAGCGTGGCATGGCCGCCCGGGCGGGCCGCCGCGGCGCGCACCGTCTCCGCGCCGGCGCTGGTTTTGAGCCAGCGCAGCGCACCGCCCCATTCGATCAGTTGCGCGCCCGGCAGCTCGACGCGCGGCGCGTGCGACGGCAGCGACAGGCGCCACAACGGCTCCTCGCCCGCGAAGAACGCATCGGTCTGCTCGCGCACGCCGCTCCAGTAGCGCGCCGCCTCGTCCGCGGCAATTTTTTCGCCGCCGATTTTCTCCGCCGCCGCGCGGATGCCGCTCTCGGCGCCCGACAGGCGCAGGCCGAGTTCACCGTCCTGCCAGGCGCTCGCCGACAGCGGCAGCGGCTGGCCGGCCCAGCGGTTCATGTTCTCCAGCGCCTTGCCCTCGGGCAGCTCCAGCTTCAGCGTGAGCTCCGCAGGCGGCCGCGGCAGCACCTTGAGCGACACCTCCAGGATCAAACCGAGGGTGCCGAGCGAGCCGGCGAGCAGGCGCGACACATCGTAGCCGGCGACGTTCTTCATCACCTGGCCGCCGAAGGCGAGCCGTTCGCCGCGCCCGTCGAGAATTTTCGCGCCCAGCACGAAATCGCGCAGCGCCCCGGCGCTGGCGCGGCGCGGGCCCGAGAGCCCCGCGGCGACGCAGCCGCCGAGCGTGGCGCCCGGGCCGAAGCCGGGCGGTTCGAACGGCAGGAATTG
>CAZPNH010000317.1:0-3725 GCA_964587635.1 uncultured Bordetella sp. | reverse complement strand
GCCGATCTGGGACGGCAGCAGCAGCCTGCACAACACCATGATGGACGCCCAGGGCCGCGTCTGGTTCAGCGCGCGGTTCCGCCCCGCCGCGAATCCGGACTTCTGCAAGAAGGGCTCCGATCACCCGTCGGCGAAGGCCGTGCCGCTGGATACTTCGCCGCGCCAGCTGTCCGTCTACGATCCGAAGACGCAGAAGTGGATGCACGTCGACACCTGCTTCCCGACGCACCACCTGTATTTCGCCAAGGACGCCGACAACACGCTGTGGCTCAGCCAGGGCGGTCCGCAGAGCGGCGTGGTCGGCTGGGTGAAGACGAAGCAGTTCCTCGAAACCGGAGACTCGGCGAAGTCGCAGGGCTGGACCGCGATCATCGTCGACACCAACGGCAATGGCGTGAGGGATGAAAAGGACACGCGCCTCATGGCGGCTTTCTACGGGATCATGCCGAGCACCGTCGACGATTCGGTATGGGGCCAGTCGATGGGTACCGGCTTCGCGCGCATGGACCAGGCCGGATTCGTCATGCGTCTCGTGCCCGGATCCAATCCCTCCGAAACGGCGCTTACCGAAGTATATGTTCCACCGGAAGGTGCCTGGAGCCCGCGCGGCATCGACATGGACACCAACGGCGTCGTGTGGACGCCGCTGGCGAGCGGCCATATCGCGAGCTTCGATCGCAGGAAGTGCAAGGGGCCGCTCAACGGGCCGCAGGCCGCGACCGGCAAGCTCTGCCCCGAGGGCTGGACCCTGTTCAAGATGCCCGGCCCGCAGTTCAAGGGCGTCGACGAGTCGGGCAGCGCGAACAACGCGTACTACCTCTGGGTGGACCGCTACAACACGCTCGGGCTGGGCGCGAACGTACCGATCGCCTCGACCAATGGCGGCGAGTCTCTGCTCGC
This sequence comes from uncultured Bordetella sp., assembly GCA_964587635.1. Classification (GTDB taxonomy): domain Bacteria; phylum Pseudomonadota; class Gammaproteobacteria; order Burkholderiales; family SG8-39; genus RBG-16-66-20. The sequence goes on along the minus strand of CAZPNH010000317.1, from coordinate 2,825 downwards.
GGTGGTGGAAGGCAGACTGGTGAATATCCGCGTGCCGTATCCGCTCGGCTTCTTCACCAAGCTCGTGGACGGCCGCATCGACGATCCGGACACGGGCTGGAAAGGGCGCGGGCTGTGGACCATGTCCGGCACGCGCACGGTGTTCCACAACGAGGGCGGCACCAGCAATTCGCCCAAGGTCTACAAGCTGCAGGTCCGGCCCGATCCGCTCGCGCGGTAGGCGTCAGCGCGGCAGGCGCACACTGGCGGCTTTCAGCAGCGTGGCCGCCGCCGCGCGCGCCGCGGCGGCGACCGACGGGTCGCCGCGCACCAGCACGGTCGCGATCGCCCCGTCCACGAGGATCTGCAGCTGCGTCGCCAGGGCGTCCGGATCGTCCACCTGCAGCCGTTCCAGCAGCGCCTTGAACCACTGGCGCCGTTCCTCCTTGAACTCGAGGGCGATGCCGCCCGCGGCGTGCGACGGGTCGCCCAGCTCCGCCACCGCGTTGACGAACGGGCAGCCGCGGAAACCCGGGTGGCCGAAGGCTTTCCCGAGCCTGTCGAAGACGCCGAGCATCTGCTTCTCCGGGGGCTCATCCGACAGCACGTTTTGCCGGAAGCGCGCCTTCAGGTAGGCCGCGATCAGCAGGTCCTTGGACGGGTAGTGGTTGTACAGGGTCCGCTTGCTGACGTTGGCCTCGGCGGCGACGGCATCTACGCCGATGGCGCGAATTCCCTGCGAATAGAACAATTTATCCGCGGCGGCGAGGATCCGCTGCGCGGGGCTGGGACGGAGTTTGCGAAACGGCTTCTTCATAAATTACACCGATCGGTGTAATGTATCACCGATGACCAACCGCCGCGCGATGATCCTGCTGCTGGTGCTTTCGGGCGCCATCATTTCCATCTGCATGGGCCTGCGCCAGAGCCTGGGCCTGTTCATGCGGCCGATGACCCTGGACGCCGGCATCTCGGCGGCGACCTTCGGCTTCGCCATCGCGCTGCAGAACATCGTCTGGGGCATCAGCCAGCCTTTCGTCGGCGCGCTCGCCGACAAGCACGGGCCGCGGCCGATCCTCATCTGGACGGCGATCAGCTACGCGGCCGGCATGCTGCTCATGGTGTTCTCGCGCGGCGCGCTGGGCCTGGATGTGGCCGGTTTCCTGCTCGGCATCGGCACCGCGGGCACCGCCTTCGGCGTGCTGATGGGCGTGGTGACGCGCGCCACGCCGCCCGAAAGGCGCAGCCAGACGGTGGGCCTGGTGGCGGCTTCGGGCTCGCTCGGCACCATGCTGCTCGCGCCGGTCGGGCAGGCGTTGATCAACAATTTCGGCTGGCAATCGGCGATGGTCGCTTTCGCCGTGATCGCCAGTTCCATGGCGCTGTTCGCTTTGCCCATCAAGGGCCTGACCATCCAGCTGAAAGCCGAGCCCACGCCGGCCGCGGCCAAGCAGCAGTCCCTGCGCGAGGCGCTGCGCGATGCGCTGGGCCACCGCGGGTATCTGTTCATGACGCTGGCGTTTTTCGCCTGCGGCTTCCAGCTCGTGTTCATCACCACGCATTTGCCGGCCTATCTGCAGCTGTGCGGCGTGGCGCCGGGCGTGAGCGCGACCGCGCTGGGCCTCATCGGCCTGTTCAACACCATCGGCACCTACACTTTCGGCCTGCTCGGCGCGCGCTACAGCCAGAAGCACCTGCTCGCGCTGATCTACCTGCTGCGCACGCTGTTCATCGTCGCGTTCCTGCTGATGCCGATCAGCGCGGCTTCCACGCTCGTGTTCGCCGCCGCGATGGGCATGCTGTGGCTGGGCGTGTCGCCGCTGGTCACGGGCATCATCAGCCGCGTGTTCGGCCTGGAGCATTTCGGCACGCTCTACGGCGTGGTGTTCCTCAGCCACCAGGTGGGCTCCTTCTTCGGCGCCTGGATGGGCGGCCTGGTGTTCGCCTGGTACGGCAACTACAACGCCGGCTGGGGCGCGCTGATCGTCATCGGCATCACCGCCTTCACGCTGCAGTGGCTGATGGACGACCGCCCGCCGCCGGTGCGCAAGTCCCTCGATCATGCCGGGCTGGTGCCTGCTTGAAAGTCGCGGCCCGCGACGGCGTGGACATCGCCGCCACGTTTTACGAACCTGAAGGAACAGCGAAGGGCGCGGTGCTCATCGCGCCCGCGATGAGCGCGCCGCAGTCCTACTACCAGCCGTTCGCGCAATGGCTGGCCGGCGAGGGCTACCTGGCGGCGACTTTCGACTACCGCGGCACCGGGCTGTCGCGCACAGGCACGCTGCGCGGCTACAAGGCGGACATTTTCGACTGGGCGAAGCTCGATTGCGGCGCGATGATCGAAGCGCTGTCGGCGAAGGCGCCCGGCGTGCCGCTGTACTGGGTCGGCCACAGCCTGGGCGGGCAGATCCTCGGCTTCCTGCCCGACACCATGCGCGAACGCATCGCGAAGGTAATCACGGTGGCCACCGGCAGCGGCTACTGGCGCGAGAACGCGGCGCCGCTGAAAAAAAGGGCGTGGTGGCTGTGGTTCTTCGTCGCGCCGGTCGCCACCGCGCTGTGCGGCTATTTTCCGGGCGCGAAACTGCGCAAGGTGGGCGACCTTCCCAAGGGCGTGATGGCGCAATGGCGCCGCTGGTGCCTGAGCCCTGAGTACGCGGTGGGCGACGGCGAGCATGTCCGGGAGCAGTACGCCGCGGTGCGCACGCCCATCGTGTCGCTCTCGTTCCAGGACGACGAACTCATGTCGGCGCGCAACACCGAATCCATCCACGGCTTCTACGTCAACGCGCCGCGCACCATGAAGCGCATCGCGCGCCAGCACGACCTCATGTTCCTGGTCC
>CAZPNH010000316.1:0-3738 GCA_964587635.1 uncultured Bordetella sp. | reverse complement strand
GGGGCTCCAGCAGCTCGTCGCGCAGGGCGGGCGGCGCTTCCGCGTACTCGCAAGGCGGATCCGGGCGGACGGCCTCATCCTCGCGGAGATCGAAACCCTCGCCGAAGCGGCCGATGCGCCGATCGCGGAACAATTCGGCGCCTGCCGGCAGCTTCTCGAGCGCATCGTCACCGAGCACGGCGAACGGCTGTTCGCGGCACCCTTCCTGCTCGATTCCAGCGCCTGGGTGGGCGCGCGTCTCGCGGAAGTGCTGCCCCTGCCGGCCGCCACCCGGCAGAAGCTGCTGGAACTCGACGACGGCCAGCAGCGCCTCGAAATCCTGCAGCGCCTGCTGGCCGAGAGCGCGCTCGCGACCAGGCGCTCAGACCAGTCCTGACAGCAGGGTGCGTACCGGCGCAGGGATGGCCGAGCGCACCGCGTCGTCCACGTCCATCCAGACGCCGCGCGCCTTTGGCAAGAATCTCAGAACACGGCAACGGATCGGCAGGATATTCAGCCTGAAGTGGGTAAAGCCGTGCTCGATGACCGGCATGCGCTGCGGCTTGGCGATGGCGCACGAGAAATGCGCCTTGCAGAAGGACGCCACGTTTTTCGCGGGACCTTCCGGAAAGACCCAAAGTCCTCCCCAGATGCCGGCGCCCGGGCGGCGCTCGAGCAGGACCGAGCCCCGGTGCATGAGCACCAGCCAGGTCGAATGGCGGAGCGGCAACGCCTTGCGCTTGCGCGGCGACGGCAGTTCGCTGACGCGGCCGTCGCGCAGCGCCACGCAATCCGCAGCCACCGGGCAGCGCCCGCAGGCCGGATTCGCGCGCGTGCACACGGTCGCGCCCAGGTCCATGAGCGCCTGCGTATAGGTTTCGATGCCGCGCGCCGGCAGCAGTTCGTTGGCCAGCGTCCATTGCGCCTTCTCGCCTTCGATCCCGAAGCAGCGCGCCAGCACCCGCTTGACGTTGCCGTCCAGGATCGCGGCGCGCCGGCCGAAGGCGAACACGGCGATCGCGGCGGCAGTCGACTGGCCGACGCCGGGCAGCTGGAGAATTTCCTCTTCGGTATCCGGAAATTTTCCCCTCGCGGCCACTTCCCTCGCGGCACGCAGCAGGTTGCGGCCGCGCGCGTAGTAGCCCAGCCCGCTCCACAGCTTCAGCACATCATCTTCCGAGGCGGCCGCCAGCGCGACAATGCCGGGGAAACGGGCAAGGAAGCGCTCGTAATACGGGATCACGGCCGCCACCTGGGTCTGCTGCAGCATGATCTCCGACAACCAGACGCGGTACGGATCGCGCGTCGCCTGCCACGGCAGGCCGTGCCGGCCGTGGCGCCGCTGCCATCGAACCAGTTTCCGCGCAAATTCCGGCATCGTATGTGAGATTCGGCCGATTCTATGGCAAGGTAGCAGTTCGCATGTTCGCCTTCGTCCTTCGCCGCCTGGCACAGGCGGTACTCGTCATGCTGGCGGTCGGGATGATCGCATTTTCGCTGTTCCGCTTCGTCGGCGACCCGGTGCTGTTCATGCTCGGCCAGGACGCGACGCCGGAAGACCGCGTGCGGGTCACAAGGATGCTCGGCCTCGACCGGCCGTACTACGTGCAGTACGCAAGCTTCGTCGCCCGCGCGCTGCAGGGCGATTTCGGGCTCAGCCTGCGCCAGGTGCAGCCGGTGTCGAAGCTGATCGCCGAGCGCCTGCCGGCGACGCTCGAGCTGTCCTTCGTCGCCGCGCTGCTCGCTCTCGTGGGCGGCGTGTCGATGGGCGTATATACGGCGCTCAAGCGGGATTCCTGGCTGTCGCAGGTCATGCTCGCGGTGTCTCTGGTCGGGGTGTCCCTGCCCACGTTCCTCATCGGCATCCTGCTGATCCTCGTGTTCGCGGTGCTGCTCGGGTGGCTGCCCTCGTTCGGGCGCGGCGACACGGTGGCGCTCGGCTGGTGGACCACTGGATTCCTGACCGCTTCCGGGCTGAAATCGCTCATCCTGCCCGCCATCACCCTGGGACTGTTCCAGATGACGCTCATCCAGCGGCTGGTGCGGGCGGAAATGCTCGAGGTGCTGCGCACCGACTACATCAAGTTCGCGCGCGCCCGCGGCCTGACCGACCGGGCGGTGTACTTCGGCCACGCGCTCAAGAACACGCTGGTGCCGGTCATCACCATCACCGGGCTGCAGCTGGGCGCCATCATCGCCTTCTCCATCATCACCGAGACGGTGTTCCAGTGGCCGGGGATGGGCCTGTTGTTCATCCAGGCGGTGGGCTTCGCCGATATCCCGGTCATGGCGGCCTACCTGTGCCTGATCGCGCTGTTTTTCGTCGCCATCAACCTTGCCGTCGACCTGCTTTATTATGCGGTTGATCCACGCCTGCGCATCGACCGCACGGTCTCGGCGGGCTGAAAACCAAGGGAAACCCATGAACGCTCCAAGCGAAAAACTCAGCGACCCGGTCGAGAAGATCCGCAGCTACCACGCGCAGCTGAAAACCATCCGGCGCGATATCCACGCGCACCCCGAGCTTGCGTTCCAGGAAAGCCGCACTTCGCAGCTGGTCGCCGACCAGCTCGCCGCCTGGGGCATCGAAGTGCACCGCGGCCTGGCGAAAACCGGCCTGGTCGGCGTCGTCAAGGGCAGGAAGACGGCGAGCGGCCGCGCGATCGGCCTGCGCGCCGACATGGACTGCCTGCCGATGCACGAGACCAGCAACATCCCGCACAAGTCCACGCACGCCGGCCGCATGCACGCCTGCGGGCACGACGGCCACACCACCATGCTGCTCGGCACGGCGCGCTACCTTGCCGAGACGCGCAATTTCGACGGCACGGCCTACCTGATCTTCCAGCCCGCCGAGGAAGGCGGCGGCGGCGGCAAGGTGATGGTGGAGGAAGGCCTGTTCGAGCGCTTTCCGGCAAACGAGATCTACGCCGTGCATAACTGGCCGGGGCTGCCGCCGGGCCAGATGGCGGTGCGGCCGGGACCGGTGATGGCGGCCACCGACGAAATCGTCATCACGGTGCACGGCAAAGGCGGCCACGCCGCCATGCCGCACCTGACCGTCGACCCGGTGGTGACCACGGCGCAAATCATCACCGCCCTGCAGACCATCGCCAGCCGCAACGTGAACCCGCTCGATTCCATCGTCGTCACGGTGGCCTCGATGGAGACGAGCCAGACGAACGTGTTCAACGTCATCCCGGATTTCGTGAAGCTCATCGGCACCGTGCGCACGTTCCGTCCGGAGACGCGCGTCATGGCGCAGAAGCGCATCAAGGAAATCGTCGCAGGCGTCTCCGCGGCGATGGGCGGCAGCGCCGATATCGAATACAAGCTCGGCTACCCTTCGACGATCAACACCGAACGCGAGGCGATGTTCGCCGCGAAGGTCGGCGAGCGCGTGTTCGGCAAGAACAACGTGTTCACCGACGCGGAGCCGACCATGGGCGGCGAGGATTTTTCCTACATGCTGCAGGCGCGGCCGGGCGCCTACGTGTTTCTCGGCCAGGGCGGCGGGCCGAACAACTGCTTCCTGCACAATCCGGGCTACGACTTCAACGACGAGGTGATCCCGCTCGAGGCCGGCTTCCTCGCCGCATTGGTTGAGGAATCACTGCCGTTGAAGTAGCGGCCGAATTCGCCGCTTCAATTCGGTGAAGTTCCAGGGAATTTGGAACCACGACCTCGCGTACAGCTTCCGCAGTTCGCCGGTCGCGGTCGTCGCCGCGCTCCTGACGCTCGGCTGCGTGGTCGGCGCGC
>CAZPNH010000315.1:0-3748 GCA_964587635.1 uncultured Bordetella sp. | reverse complement strand
GCGCGGAAGGACAAGATCCACAGCTGGTTCATGGACATGAACCTGCTGCTGGGCTACTGGAACGCGGGCGCGCGCACCTACCACCACACCGCGCCGACCAATTCGCTGTTCGCGCTGCACGAAGCGCTGCTGCTCATCCGCGAGGAAGGCCTGGAGAACGCCTGGGCGCGCGCGACGCGCCACCACCTGGCGCTCAAGGCCGGCCTGGAAGCCATGGGCCTCAAGTTCCTCGTGAAGGAGCAGTACCAGCTGCCGCAGATGAACGCGGTGCTGTGCGCCGAAGGCGTGAACGAAGAGGAAGTGCGCAAGCGCCTGCTCTCCGAATTCGGCCTGGAAATCGGCGCCGGCCTCGGGCCCCTGAAGGGCAAGATCTGGCGCTTCGGCCTCATGGGCTATTCCTGCCGCGCCGACAACGTGATGCTGTGCCTATCGGCGCTGGGCTCGGTGCTGGAAGACATGGGCTACGCGGTGCATGTCGGCGACGCCGAGTCGGCGGCGCACGGCGCCTACGCGCAGATGCACGTGAAGGATGCGCAGCGCAAAAAACGCGCTGCCTAGGTCTTAGAACGCGGCGCGCACCAGGCGCGCCACATGTCACGGTAGGCCGCCTCGATGTTGCGGGCGAAGCGGGCGCCGTCGCGCAGCGGCGAGGCTTCCAGGCGCGCGCGCAGGCTGCGCCGCATGTCTCCCAGCCGCGGCAGGTCGCGCGCGAGCGAAGTAGCGAGCGCCACGTACTCGTCGGGCGTCGCCGCGATGAGTTCCTGCATGCCGAGCACGCTCAATATGCTCACGCCGCCGCGCGACGGCACGTGCCGCCCCGCCAGCGTCACGACCGGCACGCCCATCCACAGCGAGTGCATGCTGGTGGTGCCGCCGGTGAAGGGGAAAGTATCCAGGTTGATGTCGATGCGGTTGTGGAACGACAGGTAGTCCTGCATCCCCATGAACTCGCGGAATTCAAGGCGGTCCGCCGTCACGCCGCCGCGCGCGAAACGTTCGGCAAACCGCGCGGACAGCTGGCGCATGCCGCGCCCGACGATCACCATGCGCGAACCCGGCACTTCCTGCAGCACGCGGGACCACAGCGCGATCACTTCCGCCGTGACCTTCGGCAGGTTGGCGAAAGTGCCGAAGGTGATAGATCCCGTCTCCAGCGCGGGCAGCGGGCCGACCGCGGGCCCGCCCGGCACCGGCGCGTAGCACCACTGGCTGTCGGGCAGCCGGATGACGCGCTCGGAGTGGTAGCGGTCCATCTCCGCGGGGCAGGCATGCCAGTCGGCGAGCCGGTAGTCCATCGTCGTCAGCCCGGTGGTGTTCAGGTAGCCGAGCCAGGTCACCTGCACCGGCGCGGGCTTGCGCGCGAACATCGGCATGCGCGGGCCGCCCGTGGTGTGTCCGGTGAGATCCACCAGCACGTCGATGGCGTCGGCGCGGATGCGCTCCGCGAGCGCTTCGTTCGACAGCCAGGCGGTGGCATGCCACTCGTCGGCCATCCCGCGCAGGCGCGCGGTGAGCGCGTCCTCGGCCTCGACGTCGGAGTAGCAGATCACTTCGAAGCGCGAGCGGTCGCGATGCTCGAGCACCGGATCGATGAAGAAGAACACCGCGTTGTTGCGGAAGTCGGGCGAGACGTAGGCCAGGCGCAGCCGCCGCTCCGGATCGGCGCGGTTGGCGTGCGCCGCCGGCGCGGGCAGCGCGCCGCTGCAGCGCTCGGCCCAGGCGCGATGCTCCTGGAATACCGCTTCGGGGGAAATGCTCGATATGTAGTTCAACGCGAAGAGCATGTTGCTGGCGGTGTACTGGCGCGCCGGATCGAGCGCCAGCGAGCGCCGGAAGGCCGGGATGGCGGCTTCGGCTTCCCCGGTGTTGGCCAGCAGCACGCCGAGGCTTTCGTGCGCCGGCGCATAGTCCGGATCGAGCCGGATCGCGGCCTGGATGCAGGCGAGCGCCTCGAAGGGCTTGCCTTCGGCTTCGTAGGCGGTGCCGAGCGCGGCCTGCCATTCGGCGCGCGCGGGTTCCAGCTGCGTGGCGCGCAGCAGCTGCTCGACGGCGGCGGCGCCCTGCTTGAGGGCGCCGCTCAGGATGCCGAGGTTGTACCAGACCTGCGCGAGCGCCGGGTCCGCTGCCAGCGCGGCGCGGTAATGGCGCACCGCCTCGTCGAAGGCGCCGCGGCTCTGCAGGATGAAGCCGAGGTTGGCGAGGCCCTTGGCGTGGCGCGGTTCCAGCTCGAGCAGCCGGCGGCAGCAGTCTTCGGCTTCGGCGAACTGCTGCGCGTCCAGGCAGGCGAGCGTGCGCGCATGCCAGTCCGCCGCGTTCATCCCGCGGCCCCGGCGAGCACCTCGTGCAGCGCGTGGACGAGGTCCACGCTCGCGTCGATTTCATCCTTGTTGATGGAGACGCTCTCGACGTTGATGCCGAGCGGAATCTCCCGGGCGTAGGGCTGATCCAGGATGCGGCGCAGGTTGTCGCGGCAGATCTCGATGGATTTTTTCAATGGATTCGAATTTTTCAGTATCTCCCGCGCGGTCGCCTCCGGAATCCGCACCCCGAGCCATTGCAGGAACTGCATCGTCTTCTCGCGCCCGACGGGCGAAAACGTCAGCACGATACGCCGGGGCATTACCCCAGCTCCTCTGCAGTCGCGCGCGTAGTCCGAGAGCAGCCGCACGCTCGCATCGGCGTGATAGACGGTCTGCGAGATGAAGTAGCCGCAGCCTTCGATGCCCTTGGCGAGCAGCCGTGCTGCTTCGCTGCGCTCGGCGGTGTGGCGCTCGGCGATGGCGACGCCGCCCACCGTGCAGCATTCGGCGGCGATGCGGATCGCGCGCGGGAGCGGCAGCGCGTGCTTCACGCCGGAGGTCGGCCGGCCGACCACGGAAATGAGCGGATGTTCCGGCGCGGTTTCCGCCAGCCAGGCGCGCCAGGCCGGCTCGTCCATGCTGCCGAGCGCCTTGTAGACGATCGTCGGCTGGTCGAGCAACTGCGCGTAGTCGCGCGGATCGATGGTCCCCATGAACGGGAACGGCCGTGCGGCCGCGCTTCTTCCGGTTTCGTCCTGGATGTCGTAGACCACCACGCCGTCCAGCGGCAGCGGCGCGAGGCGCGCGGCCAGCTCGGCGGCGGCGCTTTCCACCGCGCCCGCGTCCGATCCGGCGCGCGGCGGCGTGGTGCCGTACAGCAGCACCGCGCTCGCGGGATCGAGGAGCTTGTCGCGCAGCACCGCGGCCGGGCTTCCGCCTACTTGCTGTTCAGCAGCAGCGCCGACAGCGCCCAGGAAACGATGCTGTAGCCGATCGCGCCGAACACGCCGGGCCAGAAGCCGCTCACGCTGAAGCCCTTGACGAAGGAGCCGACGAACCAGAACAGCAGCCCGTTGATGACGAAGATGAACAGGCCCAGCGTCAGCAGCGTGGCCGGCAGGGTCAGCAGGATCAGCAGCGGCCGCATCACCGCGTTGACGAGGCCCAGCACCAGCGCCGCGATGAGCGCCGTGGCGAAGCTCGACACGCTGATTCCCGGCAGCAGGTAGGCGACCGCCATCAGCGCGATGGCGTTCACCAGCCAGACGAGGAGCAGGTTCATGTCAGTAGCGGTAGTGGTCGGACTTGTACGGACCGCTCTTCGCCACGCCGATGTACCTTGCCTGCGCGTCGGAGAGCTCGCTGAGCGTGGCGTTCAATTTTTTGAGCTGTAGCCGCGCCACTTTCTCGTCCAGGTGCTTGGGCAGGGTGTAGACGCCGACCGGGTA
>CAZPNH010000314.1:0-3757 GCA_964587635.1 uncultured Bordetella sp. | reverse complement strand
CGGACGTCCCATAGACTGCTCCGTAACCCTCTTGGTGCGCACCGCGCGTGGCGGCATTATCCGCCTATAACAATTACCGCGCTCTGGCAGCGCCCGGCTGCAGCGCTTATGATTGGCACTTCCGCGACCGGTTCCGCCCGGCCGGACAAAATTTTGCAAGGGACCCAGCCGCCACATGACGACCTTCGCCTCCCAGGCCGATCTCAAGCCCAAGAAAATCAGCTTCCGGCGCCTGTCCAGGAGCTGCTGGGCGTTCACCGCCGAAGGCGACCCGAACTCGGGCGTGATCGTCGGCGACGATGCCGTGATGGTGGTGGACGCGCAGGCGACGCCGCTGATGGCGCGCGAGGTGATCCGGCGCATCCGGCGCGTCACCTCCAAGCCGATCCGCTACGTGGTGCTCTCGCACTACCACGCGGTGCGCGTGCTGGGCGCGTCGGCGTACCGGCCCGAACAGATCATCGCCAGCCAGCGCACGCTCGGCCTGATTCGCGAGCGCGGCAAGCAGGACATGGCGAGCGAGATCAGCCGCTTCCCGAGGCTGTTTCGCGGCGCGGGCTCGATTCCGGGCCTGACATGGCCGACGATGGTGTTCAAGGACGAGATGACCGTGATGATGGGCGGGCTCGAGGTGCAAATCATGCATCCCGGGCCGGGCCACACAGGCGGCGACACCGTCGTCTGGATCCCTTCGGAAAAAGTGTTGTTCTCGGGCGATCTGGTCGAGTACCAGGCCGGCATCTACACCGGGGACGCGCACCTCGAACAGTGGCCCGCGACCCTCGACAAGCTGCGCGGCCTCAAGCCGCGGGCGCTGGTGCCCGGCCGCGGGCCGGCGCTGACGACGCCGGCGGCCTGCGACAAGGCCATCCGCTATACGCGGGATTTCGTCCGCGGCCTGTACGCAAGTGCCTGCAAGGGCGCCCGGATGCGCAAATCGCTGAAGCAGGTCTACGCGATGACCCGCCGCCGTATGGATCCCAAGTACAGCGCCTACCCGATCTACGAGCATTGCATGCCGTTTGACGTCTCGCGCGCCTACGACGAGGCGCATGGCATCAAGCATCCGCGCATCTGGACCGCCAAGCGCGACCGCGAAATGTGGAAGGAGATCGCATGAAAGGCCCGCTTTCGTCTTCGGTCTTCTTCCTGCAGATTCTTCAACAGACAGTCGGTATCGTCCTGCTGCTGGGAGCGGCCGTCGGGCTGATATTCGGGATCATGCTGATATTCGACGGCGCAAGGGCGTTCCGCATCAGCGATCGCCTGAGTGGCTGGGTGTCGACCCGCGCCGCGCTGCGGCCCATGGAGGAAAGCCGCGATATCAGCCGTCCCCTGTACCGCATGCACCGCCTGGTCGGCACGCTGATATGCGCCGGCGCGCTGTATTCCCTGGTCGTGCTCGGCTCGACCTATGGCGAAACGGCGATCATGAAATCCCTGAGCGGGCTCGGCCAGGCGCGCTGGTTTTCCTCCTGGATGGGCGAGAGCCTGCGGTTGATTCTGCTGGCCGGCAACCTGGGCGCCCTGCTGTTCGGCCTGGTGTTCATCGTGCGGCCCAGCGCCCTGCGCAGCCTGGAAACCTGGGCGAATACGCAGATCTCCGGCCGCAAATCGACCAAGCCGATCGAGACCATGCACATGCAGCCCGACCGGTTCACGCACGCCCACCCGCGCCTCGTCGGGAGCCTGGTGATCCTGGGCAGCCTGTACGTGCTGGTTACCCTGGGTTACGCGATGCTTAAGTAGGTCTTTTGGGGGGAGAGCCGTCAGACGCGGTCCCTCTCCGCACCGCCTTGCGGCAAGTGCGGAGGGGACGAACCCTGCCGCGGAGGAGGAGGGAGGAGACCGCGGAAGGCGCGTTCTTATGTTCTTTCCATAGCCTGCACGCTGAATTCAGTGCTTGGTGCTGCGGTGCATCAAATTTAGGGCTTTGCTGAACGATATACAATGAGGTAAAAAAGAAAAACTCTTTTGCTAAATCAGCAAAGGTTATTTGAGCCTCGATGGGCGACTCGTTGTACGAGATGTCGGTGTTCTCGAAGGTGGTTGCCGCCGGCAGCCTGTCTGCCGCCGCGCGCGATATGGGCGTGTCCACGGCAGTCGTCAGCCGCCGGCTGGCGGCGTTGGAAGCGCGGCTCGGCGTACGGCTGGTCAATCGCACTACACGGAGGCTAGCGCTCACTGACGAGGGCGCGAGCTATCACGAAGCCTGCGCACGGATACTCGGTGAAATCGAGGACGCCGACGCCGCCGCCGCCGCGCAGCGCGTCGAGCCGCAGGGCATCCTGAAAGTCGCGCTGCCGGCCTCGTTCGGCCACAAGCACATCGCCCCTCTGGTGCCGCCGTTCGCCGCGCGCTACCCGAAAATCCAACTCGCGCTCAGCCTGTCGGACCGCACGGTGAACGTGATCGAGGAAGGCTACGACCTGGCGATCCGCATAGGCGAACTGGAGGACTCCTCGCTGGCGGCGCGCAAGCTTGCGCCCAACCGGCGCGTGGTCTGCGCGAGCCCGGAATACCTGCGGACGCACGAGGCGCCGCGCACGCCCGACGACCTGCCGCAGCACAACTGCCTCACCACCACCGACCTGCACATGAACTGGGAATACAAGGGGCCGGACGGCAGGCGCGGCGCGGTGCGCGTCACCGGACGCTACGCCTGCGACAACTGGGAAGTGCTGCGCGAATGGGCGCTGGCCGGCCTGGGCGTCGCGCTCAAATCCACCTGGGACGTGCGCCGGCAGCTGGAAGACGGCTCCCTCGTGCGCCTGCTGCCGGGCTACGATTTCGGTACCGACGTCGCCATCTACGCGATCTATCCGCACCGCCGCCATCTGCCGGCCAAAACGCGCGTGTTCATCGACTACCTGGCCGAGTCCTTCGGTCCCGAACCGTACTGGGACCAGCCGCAAAAACTGATGGAAAAAGCGGCGCGAACCCGGCCGGCGCAACCCAAGCGCCGGGTGGCGGTCTGAAGGCATATGCTCACCGTGTGTTTCGAGGAGACTGAATCATGAACGCCCCCGTCGACGCCGCAGCGCTCGCCAGAGTTTCCCTCGACGACAAATACACGCTGGACAAGGGACGCGTGTTCCTCACCGGCACGCAGGCGCTGATACGCCTGCTGCTGCTGCAGCGCGAACGCGACCAGCGCGCCGGCCTCAACACCGCCGGCTTCGTTTCCGGCTACCGCGGCTCCCCGCTCGGCGGTCTCGACCAGGCGCTGGGACGCGCGCAAGCGCACCTCGCTTCGCACCACGTGAAGTTCCAGCCTGGCGTCAATGAAGACCTGGCGGCGACCTCGATCTGGGGGTCGCAGCAGCTGAACATGTTTCCCGGCGCGAAATACGACGGCGTCTTCGGCATGTGGTACGGCAAGGGTCCCGGCGTGGACCGCTGCGGCGACGTGTTCAAGCATGCGAATTCCGCCGGCACATCGAAGCACGGCGGGGTGCTGGTGCTGGCGGGCGACGACCACGCCGCGAAGTCCTCCACGCTCGCGAACCAGAGCGAGCACATCCTCAAGGCCTGCTGCATCCCGGTGCTCAGCCCGTCCAACGTGCAGGACTACCTCGATTTCGGCCTGCACGGCTACGCCATGAGCCGCTACTCGGGCCTCTGGATCGCATTCAAATGCGTCACCGACGTGGTCGAATCGGGCGCCTCGGTGATCGTGGATCCGGATCGCGTGCAGGTGAGGATGCCGGCCGACTTCGCCATGCCGAAAGAAGGACTGAACATCCGCTGGCCGGAC
>CAZPNH010000313.1:0-3759 GCA_964587635.1 uncultured Bordetella sp. | reverse complement strand
AGGAGCAGGAGGACGCGGGCATCGACATCGTCACCGACGGCGAGCAGTCGCGCCAGCACTTCGTGCACGGCTTCCTCGAGTTCGTCGAGGGGATCGATTTCGAGCACAAGGTGAAGATGGGCATCCGCAACAACCGCTACGACGCGATGGTGCCGGTGGTGACCGGGCCGCTCAAGCTCAAGGGCCGCGTGCATCAGATCGAGGCGCGCATGGCACGGGCGCACACGAAGAAGAAGCTCAAGATCACCATGCCGGGGCCGATGACCATCGTGGACACCATCGCCGACCGCCACTACGGCGACAAGGTAAAGCTGGCCATGGCCTTCGCGGCGCTGCTCAACCAGGAGGCGCGCGCGCTGGAGAAGGACGGCGTGGACACCATCCAGTTCGACGAGCCGGCGTTCAACGTCTACATGAGCGACGTGACCAAGTGGGGCATCACGGCGCTGCACCGAGCGATCCAGGGCCTCAAGTGCACCACCTGCGTCCACATCTGCTACGGCTACGGCATCAAGGCGAATCTCGACTGGAAGGAAACGCTGGGCGGCGAATGGCGCCAGTACGAGGAAATTTTTCCGGCGCTGGCGAAAAGCAGGATCGACCAGGTATCGCTCGAGTGCATCCACTCGAAAGTACCGGTCGAACTGCTGAAGCTGCTCAAGGGAAAGGACATTCTGCTGGGCGTCATCGATGTTGCGAGCGACAGGATTGAAACGCCCAAGGAAGTATTGGGGGTCATAGAAAAAGCCCTTCAATTCGTACCGAAGAAGCACCTCTTCCCCTGCACCAACTGCGGCATGGCGCCGATGGCGCGCGAAATCGCGGTGGCGAAGCTGAAAGCGCTGGGCGCGGGCGCCGCGCTGGCGAGGAAGCGCTACCGCTAGTTCCGCAGGAACTTGAGCAGCAGCCGGCCGACTTCCGCCGGCTGTTCCTGCTGCACCCAGTGCCCCGCGCCGCGCACGAAATGCACGCCTGAGAGCCGCGTGCAGGCGCTGTGCATTTTCTGCAGGTCGCCCGGCCGCTGGTAAGGACCCCAATCGCTGTCGCCCGCGATGAAGCAGGCGGGCACGTCGATGGTCCGGCCGGCAAACCGCGAGAGTTCGACGCTCTGCCTGCCTTCGGTCCGGCAGCGGTACCACTGCAGGCCGCCCTGGAAACCGGTACGTTCGTATTCCGCGCTGTACACGCGCAGTTCTTCCTCGGGCAGCCACCGGCACGCGGCAATTTCCGCGGCGGATGGCATCTCCGGCGCGACGGTCTCGGCCATGCCCTTGCCGAAATCCATGATGTAGTAGGTCGGCATGCGCGCCAGCTCCGCCGCCGACCAGGCCTTGAGCGGAAACGGCTGGTTGCGCTCCCAGTCGGCGCTCTTGTAGTGGTAGTAGGCGCGCAGGAAAGCGTGCACGCCCCGCGGGCAGCGGTGCATGTTGGCGTCGGCTTCGCGCGTCGAGTAGTACCAGTGGTAATGCTTGCGCGGCCGCTCGAGCGCGGCAAGGTCGCGATGCACCGGATCAATGGCGCCGGAGAGCGGCGGGGGCGGTCCGGCAAAAGGTGCGCTCATGAGCGCGACCGAACGGAACACCTCCGGCCGCGTGAGCGCGCACCAGGCGGCGACCGGGGAGCCGAAGTCGTGCCCGATCACCGCCGCGGCCGAGCGACAACCGAGCGCATTGAGCAGGGCCAGCGTGTCCTCGACCAGATTCAGCAGACGGAAGGAATCCACGTCGCCGTCGTAGGCACCGTCCCAGCCCGTGGTGCGCCCGTAGCCGCGCTGGTCGGGCGCCGCCACGTGGAAGCCCGCCGCCGCGAGCGGCAGCATGATTTTTCGCCAGCTGTAGGCGAGTTCCGGAAAGCCGTGCAGCAGCAGCACGAGGGGCCGGCCCGGCTCTTCGAAGCCCGCTTCCAGCAGGTGCATCGACAGGCCGTTGATGCCCTCCAGGAAGCGGGACCGGATTCCCGCCTGCATCATGCTCTCAACAGGGGCCGCAGCGCCCGCACGTCGGCGACGCCGTCCATGCGCCACACGGCGTCGATCAATGCGCGGGCGCGCTTCGGTCCGACGACCTCGCCGATCAGAGGCTCGCACTTGTCCTCCACTTCCCGCCGCGTCATCGGGTTGGCGGCGGTGCCGCGCACCTGCTTCGTGTGATGCCGCAGTTGCCGGCCATCGCGCAGGGTCAGCTCCACGATGCCCTGGCGGCTGGGCATGACGCGGTCGAGATCGTCGTCGCCGACCAGTTCGATGCGCTTGCGCAGCTCAAGCACCTGCGGGTCCTGCATACGCTTCACGTCGTGCGCTGCCGCGAAGCTGACTGTGCCATCCAGCAGCATGACCGCGGCCATGTGTTCCATGGCGATGTCCGGCATCTCGCGGTTTCCGACCGTCTTGGCGCCCGTGTGCGAGATGCGGATCACGAGCTTCTCCACGTCGGTGGCCTTGAGATTGTCGGCCTTGATGAGCTCGTAGAGGGAATCAAGCGGCGCCTGGATCGGGCTGCCGACGCTCCAGCGCTTGATGTCGGTATTCGCGACTTCATAATTCGTGCCGATCTCGCGCATCAGCGCATCGGGTTTTGCATCGGCCCCGTAGGCGAAGAAGAAATTGCGGAATCCGGAAAACGCGTCGTCGATGCCGGTCATGCCCGAGGCGACCATGGTCGCGGCAGCGGCGCCGTTGCGCGCCGGCATGCCGCCGAACAGGAACGCCTTCTCGATATGCTCCGTGTCGCGGGCATAGTTCGACAGGCCGGACGCCTGCTGCGCGGTGTAGGAGAGCAGATGCCGGACCTGGCCCGCGCTCAACCCCGCCAGGGCCCCGGCCGCGGCGGCCGCGCCGAACATCGGACCGAAGGAATGCGTATCGTGCCCCTTCGCCGAAAACGCATATGCGCCCAGCGCCTGCGAAACCCGCACGCATACGTCGTAGCCGAGGGCAACCGCGCGCAGCAATGCCGTGCCGCCTGCCCGCCGCTGCTCCGCCATCGCCAAGGCGGCGGGAACCACGCCGCACCCGGGATGCGTGAGCGACGCGGCGTGCGAATCGTCGGTTTCATCCGAGTGCGCGAGCATGCCGCCTGCCAGCGCGGCATTGACCACCGTGGTGACGATGCTCGACCCGGGCACGCAGGCTTCCGCGGCGCCGCCCTGAGACCGGATGTACGCAATCGCCTTTCTGCCGGGCAGCAGGCGCGAACCCGAAATCATCGCGGCGAGCGTATCGAGCAGGTGATGCCGGGTGGCTTCAGCCGCGGCCTCCGGCAAAGGCTTGCCGCCGGATTGCGCGATGTACGCCGAGAACTCGAGCATGAGCGGCGAAATTTCGCTCCCGCCCTCCCGGTCCTGGGCAGGCGCGCCAGCCGGCGCGGCCGACCCGCCCAGCGCGAGCATGGCAAGTACTGCGTCGCGCCTGTTCACGCTTCTCAGTCGGCGTAGCCCGGCAGTTCGCGGTCGAGGATGCGCATCATCGCCTCGAAGAACAGGCGTTCGCGCTCCGCGGGCGAATGCCGGTCGTCCGGCGGGATCGCCTGCACCTGCGCGACGATGGCATCCGACAATACTTCCAGCGGCTTGCCGGTGCTCATCGCCAGCACCTGCGCGCGGCAGATGCGCTCCAGCTTGTAGAGCCGCCGGTAGGCCTGCGCGACGGTGTCGCCGGTTACGAGGATGCCGTGATTCTTCATGAAGATGGTGTGCTTGTTGCCGAGCACGCCGGCCAAACGTTCGCCTTCTTCCAGCGTAACGGCGGTGCCCATGTAGGTG
>CAZPNH010000312.1:0-3763 GCA_964587635.1 uncultured Bordetella sp. | reverse complement strand
CGATGCGCCAGTCGCGGCCCTCGTGGCGCGCCTGGATTTCGACCCGCCCGAGCTTGCGTCCGCGGTGCGTGAAGTCCTCGGCGACGATGTCGGCGGCCGGCAGGTCCTTCAGGCCCTCGCCCGGCCTGGTTCCCGGCGAATCCTCCGGCAGCATGAAGCGCGACAGGCGCGCCACCAGCCTGCCGCTGCCCTCGGATCGGTACACCAGGTCGCCCGCGAATTCCGCCGTGCTCATGTTCGCCGACCAGCCGCTGCCTTCGGTGACGCCCTGCATCGTCACCGCCCGCATGCGCTTGCCGAGCGCGTCGAGCACGCCGACCTTCAAGTCGTAGCTCGTGCCTTCCGAACTCGCGCCGCCCTCGGTCAGCAACGGCAGCCAGCGGTCCAGATCGAGCGCCGGCAGCGCGCCGCGCAGCGTCATGCCGCGGCGCTCCGGAATCCTCGGCGTCTCGCCCGGCACCGGATTCAGCGTGATGAGCGACCGCTGCATCTGCATTGCACCGCCCTGCGCGGCGCTAGTGCCGCCCTGGACAGCGCGCAGGAACTCGGCCGAGACGATGCGCCCCGCGGGCGGCCCGAGCGCGACCGAAATGCGGTCGCGGCCGTCGCCCGGGAACACCTCGATGCGCAGCGGCAGCGCCTCGCCGGCGGTCTTCGACAACGGCGGCGGCAGCGCGCTGGCCACGCCCTCGAGCGAGGACTCGAAGCCCAGCTGGGTGCGGCCCTCCTTCGCCGTGACCGTGGCGGTGTAGCGCGCACCGCCGGTCAGCCGCCTGCGCCAGGGGTTGTCGAAAACCGGGCGGATGCCTTCGACAGTCGCCCGGCCCTCGGCGACCACCACCACGGACGCATCGGGCCGGGAGCCGCCGGATATCCGCACCTGGTCGCCGAACAGCTGGCCGCGCACGTCGTGCACCGAAAGCGACGCTTCGGTGAAGCTCACGCGGCCGCTCGCGCGCTCGATCGGCGGCAGGCGCGGATCCACCGTCACGCTGTTGGCGGCGAACTGGTATTCGCCCGCGACCTTGCTCTTGGCCATCTCGTGCAGCATCAGTTCCAGGCGCAGTCGCAACCGGCCGCGGCCGGCGGCGGACATGGCGTCGGTGAGGCCGCTGACCATGCGCCGCACCGGGCTCTCCTTGACGTATTCGAGGAACTCGGCGGTGGGCCCTTCGGCCGCGCCTTCGACCAGCAGCCGGGGGTTCTCGTCGCGCATGCTCGGCAGGGTCACGCGCACATTGGCGATTTTCGCGCCCAGGATGCTGCCGCTGCGCCCCGTGATATCGATTTTGTCGCGCTCGAACAGCAGGTCGGCGTCGATGGCTTCGATGCGCGGCCAGCCGGCGGCGTAGTCGAGCACCCCGCCCTGCACCCGGGCCGTGACCTGGAACTCGCCCTTCGACGGATCGATGAACGGAAAATCGTTGAGGTCGCCCTTGAGGCGCAGGTGCACGTCGCTCGCCTGTCCGGCGAGGACCGCGCCCGCGACCCAGTCGCGCACGCGCGCGCCCATCACCGTGGGCAGGGGAAGATATTTGGCGGTGCTCTTGCCCTCGGCGCGCGACAGGTCCGCCGCGAGATCGATCACGCCGCGCCCCTCGCCGCGCCAGGCATAGCTGCCGGAGGCGGCGCCGGCGAGTTCCTCGTTGGCGAAATTCAGCTTGCCGAGGCGCACCGCCAGCCCGCCGGCGGACTCGCCGGCGCCGGTGGGCGCGGTCCGTTCCCAGCTGACGTCGCCGTCCAGCGTGTCCAGCCTGATGCGCGGTTCGGGAAACACCTTCGGCAGCTCGAGCTCGCTCTTGCGCGAGGCAAGATTGACCGAACCTTTCTTCTCCGTGGCATCCAGGCTGCCGGACAGCCCGGCGAATCCGGGGATGCTGCGCCAGGCGTTCATGGTCAAGCCCGCAAAGCGGGTCTTCGCGGTGAAGCTCGCGCGATCCGGCAGCTCGCCGCTCCAGTCGAACTTCACGTCCAGCAGGTTGCCCTGCGGCGCGAGCTCGGCGAGCAGGCTCCTCAGATCCGCCGGAAAGGGCAGGAACTCCGCCAGGTGCACCAGCGGCGCGAGCTCGATCAGGTTGGCGGTGACCGAACCGCGCTGCGTGAGCGCGGCACCCACGGCGCCAGGCTCCCACACCGCGCGGAAACTGGTGGCGTGCATCTGCGGCGCGCCCGGGCTCTCCAGCGCGAGGCTGCGCACGCCGAAATCGTAGCCGCGCTCGGTCACGCGCCCGTACACCCGGCCGCGCACCGTGGACATCTCCAGCACCGGCAGGTCCTTGCCGAGCCGCGTCGACACGTTCGACAGCGCGACGTCCGCCGTCGCTTGCGACACCCGGCCGCCGGACAGCGTGGCCCACACGCGCAAGGCGCCCTCGCCGCGGCGCACGTCGAGCGGGTAATCCACCCACGGGCGCCAGCCGGCCAGGTCGGTGTAGCCGAATTCGGCGAATACCCGGCCGCTCCAGTTCGCCGGCTGCTTCACGCTGCCGCCCTCCAGCGCCGCCCGCACCTCGATACCGGGACCGAGCTCGCGCGGCGGCCGCGCGGAAAATCCGGCCGCATGCTCGTCGCCGTCGTTGCGCAGGCGGAAATTAAGCGCCGAGAGCTTGAGCGGCGGCGCCTTGCGGCTTTCGTCCAGCCATTCTATTTCGGCGTCGCGCACCACGATCTCGCTCTGGCTCAGGATCCAGTCGGTGACCTTGCCGTTGCTGCGGTCGCCCGAGATGCGGATGCCGGCGACGTAGAGGTCGCCCTTCGCGTCGCGCCGCACCTCGAGCTTGGGCCCGTCGATGACGAAGGAATGCAGCCGCAGCTCGCGCGCGATGAGCGAGCGCCACGCCACCACGTTCTCCACCACCGGCAGCACCAGCGCCTCGCGCCCGTCCTTGTCGTAGATGCGCACGTCCGAGATCGACAGCCGCGGCCGTAGGCCCTGCCAGTCCGTGGCGAGCGTGCCGATTTTCACCGGCAGGCCGATGGAACGGGAGATCGCCGCCACGATGTCGCCGCGGTACTGCTCGACGTTCGGCAGCAGCCAGTAGCGCAGCGTGAGGAAGACCACTGCGAAGGCGAAAAAAAACGCCCAGGCGAGCACTTCGAGCGCACGGATGAGGTTGCTGAGCGGGATTTTGAGCGGGGTTCGCATCGCGCCTGTCGCGACTCCTATATCCTCTTTGACAACCGCAACGCCCATTTTATCCGTAAATGCCGGATCCGATTCGGAAAATCGCCCTTTCGCGCCATGCCGTGGAGCGCCTCGCCGCGCATCCGGAACTGGCGGCGGACGTGGACGTCAAACGCGCCGCGCGCGAACCCTTCGGTCGCGCCGACATGGCGCGCGCACTGGACGGCGCGCTGGACGACGACGAAGCCGCGCTCAAACGGCGCCTGCGGCGACTGCGCGAGCGCGTGCTGCTGCGGACCATGGCGCGCGATCTTGTCGGTACCGACATGCACGGGCTCGCCGGGCTCGCGGAAGTCTGCGCCGCCTTCAGCGACCTGGCCGAGCTGGCGATCGGCACCTGCCTCGCGTGGCTACGCGAAAGCGAGCTCATCGTCGTCGCGATGGGCAAGCTGGGCGGGCGCGAGCTGAACGTCTCCTCCGACATCGACCTGGTGTTCGTGCATCCCGGGCTGGACGAAGATTCCGCCGACGCGCAACGCATCGAGCGCACCGGCCGCAAGCTGATCGCGCTGCTGAACGACGTCACCGAGGACGGCTTCGTCTTCCGCGTCGACATGCGGCTGCGGCCCTACGGCGATT
>CAZPNH010000311.1:0-3764 GCA_964587635.1 uncultured Bordetella sp. | reverse complement strand
GAGGCCCTTGGTCACCAAGACCCGGCAGGTGGTGCAGCGCGCGCGGCCGCCGCAGACCGAGGCGTGCGGTACGCCGGCGTCGCGCAACGCTTCGAGAATGCTGCTGCCCGCATGCGCCGCGATGACCTGTCCCGACGAGTGATGGATGCGGTAGACGCCGCGGTGCAGCTTGCGCGCGGCGCGCAGCAGCAGCGTCGCGCCGAGCAGCAGGCTGAACGCCCAGTAGATGGCGTCGCGCGAATTCAGCAGCAGGGCGAGGTCTTCGCGCGTGATCGGCTGCGGCTTGGGCGCCATCTCGTTGATCCCCGCGCTCACGAAACCGGCCAGCGCGAGCGCCGGGATCAGCACCGCCGCTGCGAACAGGTATTGCTGGGCGCGCGGATACCAGCTCTTCAGCCGCAGCCAGAAGTGAATGCCGAAGCACAGGTGCAGCCAGACCACCGCGACCAGCGTGAACTGCTTGGCTATCTCCCAGGGGTTGGACCAGATCGCGCCGACGATGCGCGGGTAGTTCACCTCGCGATCGAGCAGCTGCCACGCGAAGCGCGTGCCGACGACGTGGACCGCCAGCAGTGGGATCACCGCCAGGCCGAGCACGAGCTGGGCGGCTTCCCAGGCGGGCATCCTGAGGGTGCGGCGCCGCGACAGGGACGCGAGCGCGAGCGCGAAGTGCGCGAGCAGCGAGCCGTAGAGCAGGACGGTGCCGGGAGGGCTGCGCCACCACGCCGACAGCAGGTGCCGCAGCGCGTCCATCGCCCCCGCGGACACGACGCCGAGCGCATGGTTGAGGAAGTGGCCGACCACGTAGGCGGCGATCACCAGGCCGGTGGCGAGCCGCAGGCGGCGCTCGAATAGGGGCATCACGGTATAGAATGCCCTCTTTCCTGCGGAACCACCATGCACGACAGGAACGGACTGCCAGGGGACCTTGGGAGGGGGACCACCATGAAGAGCAAGCGCGCCGACGGCCGCATCCTCATCTACAGCCACGACACGATGGGCCTGGGCCATTTGCGCCGCTGCCGCACCATCGCGCATTCGCTGGTGGAGAAATTCAAGAACGTTTCGGTGCTGATCCTGTCCGGCTCGCCGATCATCGGCTCCTTCGATTTCCGCGCGCGCGTGGATTTCGTGCGCATCCCGGGCGTGATCAAGCTGAGGAGCGGCGAGTACACCTCGCTCAACCTGCATCTGGACATCGAGCAGACGCTCAAATTGCGCGGCTCGATCATCCGCCACACGGCCGAGATGTTCGAGCCCGACCTGTTCATCGTCGACAAGGAGCCGATGGGCCTGCGCGGCGAGGTGCTGGAGACGCTCGAAGTGCTCAAGCCGCGCGGCACGCGGCTGATCCTCGGCCTGCGCGACGTGCTGGACGAGCCGCGGCTGCTCGAACCCGAGTGGCAGAGGAAGAACGTGCTGCCCGCGCTGCGCGAGCTGTACGACGAGATCTGGGTCTACGGCCTGCCGCAGATCTGCGATCCGCTGGAAGGCGTGTCGCTGCCGATCAGCGTGCGCCAGAAAATGATCTACACCGGCTACCTGCACCGCGAAGTGCCCACGCACGGCGCGCCGCCGCGCCTGCCGGAAATCACCAACCGTCCCTACCTGCTGGTCACCACCGGCGGCGGCGGCGACGGCGAGGCGCTCATCGAATGGGTGCTGCGCGCCTACGAGCACGATCCGCTGCTGCCCTATCCGGCGTTGCTGGTGCTGGGGCCGTTCATGCAGCCCGAGCGCCAGGCCGAATTCATGGACCGCGCCGCGCGCCTGAAGCGCGTGGACGCGATCACCTTCCACAGCCATCTCGAAGCGCTGGTGGCGCGCGCCGCCGGCGTGGTGGCGATGGGCGGCTACAACACCTTCTGCGAAGTGCTGTCGATGGACAAGCGCGCGCTCATCGTGCCGCGCACCGAGCCGCGCCTGGAGCAGTACATCCGCATCTCGCGCGCGGCGAAACTCGGGCTCATCTCGATGCTCGCCGACGACGGCCGCTACGATCCGGCGGTGATGGCCTCGGCGCTGCGTCGCCTGCCTTCCCAGAACCGGCCCTCCGAAATCGTGGTGCCGGGCCTGCTGGAAGGCCTGGAGAACGTCAACCGCCTGGTCGCGCCCTGGATCGAACCCGCCGTGGCGGCGCAAGAGCCGCAAGCGATTCCGCGCATCGCTTGAGTTGATTGGGCCGAATTTGGGCCGAGTTGCCTTCGTCCTGAAGGGCTATCCGCGGCTCTCGGAAACCTTCATCGCCCAGGAAATCGCCGCGCTCGAGCGCCGCGGCCTGGAAATCCTGATCGTTTCGCTGCGCCACCCGACGGATGCGCGCCGCCATCCGGTGCACGACGAGATCCGCGCGCGGGTCCTGTACCTGCCTGAATACCTGCTGCTCGAGCCGCTTCGAGTGCTTCGCGCGTGGCTTCGTGAACGGAAAAAAGACGCTTACAGGAAAACCCGCGATCTCTGGCTTCGGGATCTTGCGCGCGACCCGACGCCGAACCGCATCCGCCGCTTCGGCCAGGCGCTGGTGTTGGCGAACGAACTGCCGGCGGACGTGCGCCGTCTGCACGCGCATTTCCTGCACACGCCGGCTTCGGTCACACGCTACGCGGCGCTGCTCAAGGGACTGGCCTGGACCGGCTCGGCGCACGCCAAGGACATCTGGACCACGCCCCAGTGGGAGAAGCGGGAAAAACTCGCTTCCTGCGAGTGGCTCGTGACCTGCACGGCGGCCAATCATGCGCACCTGTCGGCGCTGGCCCCGCCGGGGCGGGTGGAGCTGGTCTACCACGGCCTGGATTTTTCCCGCTTTCCCGTCTTTGAAAAAACCACGTCGGGCGACGGCGGAAAACCGGTCGTCATCCTGTCGGTGGGCCGGCTCGTCGAGAAGAAAGGCACCGACGTCCTGCTGGAGGCGCTCGCGCGGCTGCCGAAGGCCTTGCACTGGCGGCTGGTGCATGCGGGCGGCGGCCCGCTCAGGGAAAAACTCGCGCAGCTTGCGCGCCGGCTCGGTATCGCCGACCGCGTCGAATGGCGCGGCGCCCGCACCCAGGTTGAACTGCTGGCCGAATACCGCGCCGCCGACCTGTTTGCGCTCGCTTCGCGCGTGGCGCGCGACGGCGACCGCGACGGCCTGCCCAATGTGCTGGCGGAAGCGCAGAGCCAGGGACTCGCCTGCGTGGCGACGAATGTTTCCGGAATTCCCGAGCTGATCGAGGACGGCAGCACCGGATTGCTGGTCGCGCCGGAATCGCCGGAAGCGTTCGCGCGCGCGCTGGCGCTGTTGATCGCCGATCCCGTGCGGCGGCGCGCGCTGGGCGCGGCGGGCCGGCAGCGCGTGCAAGAACGCTTCGGTCTGGACGCCAATATCCAGCGCCTTGCGCGCAAATTCTCGCTCGGCTAGCGCCGCGCGCGGCGGACTAGAATCGTCCATGCGGATCGCGTTCTACGCCCCCTTGAAATCGCCGACGCACGGTACGCCCTCGGGCGACCGCCGGGTCGCGGGCCTGTTCATGGAGGCGCTCGCGCGCGCCGGTCATCGCGTCGAGCTGGTATCCACCTTCCGCAGCTACGATGCGGCGGGCGATGCGCCTCGCCAGGCGGCGCTGCGCGAGCAGGGCATCGCACTCGGGCGGCGGCTCGCGGCGCAGTGGCGCGACGGGCCGGCCGCGGCGCGGCCGGACCTCTGGTTCACGTACCACTCCTACTACAAGGCACCGGACTGGCTCGGGCCCGAGGCGAGCGGCGTGCTCGGCATTCCCTACGTGATT
>CAZPNH010000310.1:0-3771 GCA_964587635.1 uncultured Bordetella sp. | reverse complement strand
TCAAGGGCGCGCAGGCGATGCTGGGAGTGCTCGCAGTGCTGCCCGCCAACACGCGCCGCGTGCTGCTCCCCGAGCAATTCCACCTGCTGGAAACCTTCGCCGCGCAAATCGCGCTGGGCCTCGAGCGCGCGCAGCTCGCGGGCGAAGCGCAGCGCGCCCAGGTCAACGCCGAAACCGAGGGCCTGCGCAACGCGCTGCTCGCTTCGATCTCGCACGACCTGCGCACGCCGCTCGCGGTGATCTCCGGCGCTTCATCGAGCCTCGCCGAACGCGGCGAGCGCCTGAGCAGCGGAGAGCGCGCGGCCCTCGCCCGCAGCATCTTCGAGCATTCACAGCAGATGGGGCAGCTGGTCGCCAACGTGCTGGAGATGACGCGGCTGGAAGCGGGCGCGATCGCGCTCAACCGCGACTGGCACGCGCTCGGCGAGATCGCCGGCGCGGTGCTGCGCAGGCTGCGCCAGCCGCTTGCCGGGCACCCGGTCGCGCTGGCGCTGCCGGGCGACCTGCCGCTCGCGCGCGTGGATGCCACGCTCATCGAGCAGGTGTTCGCCAACCTGCTCGAGAACGCGGCCAAGTACACGCCGCCCGGAACCGCGATCACGCTGCGCGCGGAGCGCAGCGACGGTGGCCTGCTGGTCTCCGTGGAGGACGCCGGTCCCGGCCTGCCGCCCGGCGATCCCGAAAAACTGTTCGCGAAATTCCAGCGCGGCGCCGCCGAGGGCGCGATCGGCGGCGCGGGCCTGGGCCTGGCCATCTGCCGCGCCATCGTGCGGCTGCACGGCGGAAAAATCTGGGCCGAGCGGCTCGCCGGCGGCGGCGCGGCGTTCCGCTTCACGCTGCCGCTCGAACCCGCGCCTGAAGTCCCCGCGGAACCCGCGTGACCGAAGCACGGCCGACGATCCTGGTGGTCGAGGACGAGCCGGAAATCCGCCTCTTCCTCAGAACATCGCTGGGCGCCGAAGGCTACCGCGTCGTCGAGGCGGAAAACGGCGAGCGCGGCGCCATCGAGGCCGGCACGCAGAAGCCGGACCTGGCGATCGTCGATCTCGGGCTGCCGGATATCGACGGCGTCGAGGTAATCCGCCGCATTCGTAAATGGTCGCCGATGCCGATCGTGGTCCTGTCTGCGCGCGCGCGCGAGCAGGCCAAGGTGGAAGCGCTGGACGCCGGCGCGGACGACTACGTCACCAAACCTTTCGGCGTGGGCGAGCTGCTCGCCCGCGTGCGCGTCGCGCTGCGTCATGCCGCGCGCTCGCCGTCAGGCAATGAAACGCTCGTCCTCGGCAACATCGCCCTCGACCTGCAGCGCCGGCAGCTCACGCGCGCAGGCGAAGAGGTGCATCTCACGCCCATCGAATTCCGCCTGCTTGCCTGCCTCGCGCAGCACCTGGGGATGGTGGTCACGCACCGGCAACTGCTGCGCGAAGTTTGGGGCCCCTCCTTCGTCGAGCACACCCATTACCTGCGCATCTACATGAAGCAACTGCGCGACAAGCTGGAAGACGATCCGATCCGGCCAAAGCATCTGCTGACCGAGACCGGGGTGGGCTACCGGCTGATGGGCGACGAGGCCTAGCTCAGGCCGGCGGCTAGTGCCCGCTGCCCGGCGGGTTGTAGGCGAAGGCCTCGTCGATGGCGTCCTTGGCCGCGGCGATGGATTCGAATACCCCTGCGGTCCCCCCGGGAATGACGCAGCGCGCACCCTCGAGCGCCTGGCGCGCCTTGTAGAGCGCCCAAATCGCCCAGTGCATGTGCGGGTGATTGTGTCCGCCCGCCATGCGGGGGTGTACGAGGGTTTCCGGCGCGGGTTCGAGAGGCCGGCCGGCGGCCTGCTGCAGCGATTCCACCGCTGCGGCGACGGCAGCAATCGCTTTTGCGCGGCCCGGTCCGAAATTGTCCTTGCTCGCCTTCAACTGCGTGCGTGCGATCTCGAGATAATCGCGCGCCTCCTGTACGTCGGCGGCAGTCGCGCGGCACAGGCCGTCGTCAACGACTCCCGTGGTGCCGGCGCAAGACGCGACGAGCATGCCCAGCAGCGCATAGGCGACTGCTCTCATGGCTAGATCTCGACTTTGGTCCCCAGTTCTATCACGCGGTTGGTGGGCAGCTTGAAGTAGTCGGCCGCGTTGCCGGCATTGCGCGCCATGGCTGCGAAGACGCGCTCGCGCCACAGCGACATGCCGCTTTCCACGGCGGCCACCGGCACCACCATCTCGCGGCTGAGGAAGAACGAGGTGGACATCATTTCGAAATCCAGGCCGAGCGCGCCGGCGAGCTCCAGCGCCTTCACCACGTCGGGCTCGTCCATGAAGCCGTAGCGGATGGTCATGCGCCAGCAGCCGTGGCCGAGCTTCACCAGCGACAGGCGCTCGAGCAGCTGCACCCAGGGCTCTTCGGTGATCTGCACCGTGAGGAATACCACGCGCTCGTGCAGCACCTTGTTGTGGTTGAGGTTATGCAGCAGCGCGCTGGGCGTGGCATCGGGCGTGGCGGTGAGGAACACCGCGGTGCCGGGCACGCGGATCGGCGGATCGCGGAACAGCGAGTCGAGGAAGTCCTTGAGCGGCACCGAGGTTTCGCGCAGCCGGTGGAAGAGGATTTCGCGGCCCGCGCGCCAGGTGCGCATGACGGTGAACACGGCACCGCCGATCACCAGCGGGAACCAGCCGCCGTCGGCCACCTTCAGCATGGTCGCGGACAGGAAGGTGAAGTCGAAAATGAGGAAGAACCCCGTCGCGCCCAGACACAGCAGCAGCGGATAGTTCCACGCATAGCGAATCACGAAGAAAGTGAGCAGCGTATCCACCGTCATCGTCGCGGTCACCGCGATGCCGTAGGCCCCCGCGAGACTGGTGGACGAACCGAAACCGATCACCGCCGAGAGCACGGCGGCCAGCAGCAGCCAGTTGATGCCCGGGATGTAGACCTGGCCGCGCTCGCGCGCGGACGTCTGCACGATGGTGACGCGCGGCAGGAAGCCGAGCTGGATGGCCTGCTTGGTCATGGAGTAGGCGCCCGAGATGACCGCCTGCGAGGCGATCACCGACGCCGCCGTCGCGAGGCCCACCATCGGATAGAGCGCCCATTGGGGAATCAGCAGGAAGAACGGGTTCTCCACCGTGTCCGGCCGCACGATCAGCAGCGCGCCCTGGCCGAAATAATTCAGCATCAGCGCCGGCGCCACCACGCCGAACCAGCCGATGCGCACCGGCCCCTTGCCGAAGTGGCCCATGTCCGCGTAGAGCGCTTCGGCGCCGGTGACGGCGAGCACGACGGCGCCCAGCACCACGAAGGACGTCGCGGCATGGCTGACGAGGAAACCCACGGCGTGAGCCGGATTCAGAGCAGCCACAATGCCCGGGTACTGCGCGATGCCATGCAGGCCGGTGGCGCCGATGGCGATAAACCAGGCCAGCGTGACCGGGCCGAACAGCCGGCCGACGGTGGCGGTGCCGCGGCTCTGGAAGGCGAACATCGCGAGGATCACCACCACCGCGAGCGGCACCACGTAGGGCTTGAACGCCGAGGTGCCGACCTCCAGCCCCTCGATGGCCGACAGCACCGTGACCGCGGGCGTCAGCACCGCGTCGCCGTAGAAGAGCGACGCGCCGAGCACGCCGAGCAGGATCAGCGGCACGCGCCAGTGCGGATGGTCCTTCACCGCCGACGTGGCGAGCGCGATCAGCGCCAGGATGCCGCCCTCGCCGCGATTGTCGGCGCGCATGATCAGCACCACGTACTTGAGCGACACGATCACCATCAGCGACCAGA
>CAZPNH010000309.1:0-3774 GCA_964587635.1 uncultured Bordetella sp. | reverse complement strand
TCTGATCTGCGAGGATGTGGCGGATGGGCGCGGCGACCGCCGGCGCGGTCAGGCCCGCCGTGGCGACCTGGTAGAGCAGCGGCTGGAACAGGTGATGGTTGGTGCGGTCGACGACGGTGACGCGCACCTCTGCGCCCGCAAGCTCGCGCGCGGCGAACAAGCCGCCGAAGCCGCAGCCCAGCACGACGACGTGAGGCGTCGTCCTTCCATCAATGTGCGGTATCACACAGTCGAGTTTACAACCGCTTACACGATTTACCGGATAGTCGTAGCTATGTTTTCGCAGGCGGCGTTGAATGGACACATGGGGATCTCCCATTTGAGTGCAGAGAGGGAAACATCATGAAGCGTCTCATCATCGCAACCGCAGTCGGAGCACTGTTTTCGGGCACCGTGCTGGCGCAGCAGGGTACCGTGCAGCGCGACGTCAACCAGCAGAACCGCATCGAGCAGGGCCTGCAGTCGGGCCAGCTGAACACGAAGGAAGCCTCGAAGCTCGAAGGCGAGGAAGCGCGCATCCAGCGCGAGCAGTCGCGCGACCTGAAAAACGGCAATCTGTCGCCCGCCGAGAAGGCGCGCCTGACGCGCGAGCAGAACCAGGCCAGCCGGGACATCAACCGCCTCGAGAACAACAAGGCGACCGGCAATCCGAATTCCGCGTCCTCGCAGCGCATGCAGGCCGACGTGCAGCGCAATGCCAACCAGCAGGCGCGCATCGAGCAGGGCCTGAAATCCGGCTCGCTGACCAATCGCGAGGCGGGGCGGGCCGAGCGCGGCCAGGCGCGCGTCGACCGCAAGGAAGCCAGGGCCGGCGCCAACGGCCACGTGAGCGCGGGCGAGCAGCGGCGCATCCAGACCGCCGAAAACCGCCAGAGCGCGCGCATCGCCAGGGAGAAGCACAACGCAGTGACGAAGTAAGTCGGCTAAAATGCGCCGGAAGAAATGGATCTTCCGGCGCAACTGAAGCCCGGCCTCGCCGGGCACAGCGAACTCCTGGTTGGCGAAGAGCACACCGCACCGCGCGTCGGCAGCGGGCGCGTGCACGTGCTCGCCACGCCGGTGATGATCAATCTGTTCGAGGCCGCGGCGCTGGACGCCGTGGACCAGTACCTGCCGGCGGGCTACCAGAGCCTCGGCACGGTGCTCAACGTGCGCCACATCGCCGCCACGCCGGTGGGAATGAAAGTGCGCGCGACCGCCGAGATCGTCAAGGTCGAAGGGCGAACCGTCTTCCTGAAAGTCAAGGCGGAGGACGAAACGGAACTGGTCGGCGACGGCCTGCACGAACGGGTCGTGGTCAACGTCGAGAAATTTTCCCTGAGGGTCGCCAAGAAAAGTGCGCGCTGATTCGGTCGTGCTCGGCGCGGGCATCGTCGGCGTCTGCGTGGCGCTGCACCTGCAGGCGCGCGGCCGCTCGGTGGTGCTGGTCGACCGGCGCGGCGCGGCCGAGGAAACTTCCTTCGGCAACGCCGGCCTGATCCAGCGCGAGGGCGTCTATCCCTACGGTTTCCCGCATGATTTAGGCGCGCTGCTGCGCTATGGCTTCAACCGCACCATCGACGCGCACTACCATCCGTCGGCGCTCCTCGATCTCGCGCCTTTCCTCTGGAAGTACTGGCATCACTCGCGCCGCGAGCGCCACGCGCAGATCGCGCGCCAGTATTCGCGCCTCATCGAGCACAGCGTCACCGAACACGACGCGCTGGCGGCGGAGGCGGGCGCGACGGACCTGCTGCGGCGCGAGGGCTGGATGCGCGTTTTCCGCACCGAGCGCGAGCGCGACCTGCGCTTCGCCGAGGCCGCGCGCTGGCGCGCCGAGTTCGGCATCAATTTCTCCGCGCTGGACAAAAAAGAACTGCAGGAGAAGGAACCGCACCTCGCGCCCGTACTGGTCGGCGCGCTGCACTGGACGGATCCCGTGAGCGTGGTCGACCCGCAGGGCCTAGCGCTCGCCTATCTCAAGCTGTTCGAGAGCAAGGGCGGCAGGTTCCTGCAGGGCAATGCCGCCTCGCTCGAGCAAGGCTGGTCGGTGCGCACCGTGGAAGGGAAGGTGGAGGCAAAGGAAGCCGTCGTCGCGCTCGGGCCCTGGGCCGACGTGGTGACGCGCGCGCTGGGCTACGACCTGCCGCTGGCGGTGAAGCGCGGCTACCACATGCATTACCGCGCCGCCGGCAAGGCGGTGCTCAAACATCCGATCCTCGATACCGAGCGCGGCTACCTCATCGCGCCGATGCAGCGCGGCATCCGGCTCACCACCGGCGCCGAGTTCGCGCTGCGCGACGCCATCCGCACGCCGGTGCAGCTGGGGCGCGCCGAGCCGGTCGCGCGCAACCTGTTCCCGCTCGCTGAACGCCTGGACAACGAGCCGTGGATGGGCGCGCGGCCCTGCACGCCGGACATGATGCCGATCATCGGCCGGGCGCCGCGCCATGAACATCTCTGGTTCGCCTTCGGCCACGCGCACCACGGCCTGACGCTGGGGCCCGTGACCGGACGGCTGATCGGCGAGATGGTGAAGGGGGAAAAGCCCTTCGTGGATCCCGCGCCCTACCGCGCCGAGCGGTTCTAGAACGTTCTCAGTGCGCCGCGGGGGATGCCCCGAACGGCGGCTTGGTGGTCCACAGCAGGCCGATCAGCAGCAGGAACAGGATCGTGATTACCCAGAACACGTCGTTGGTCGCCAGCATGTAGGCCTGGCTGTCCACCAGGCGGTTGATCTGCGCGTAGGCCTC
The DNA here is from genome assembly GCA_964587635.1 of uncultured Bordetella sp. Classification (GTDB taxonomy): domain Bacteria; phylum Pseudomonadota; class Gammaproteobacteria; order Burkholderiales; family SG8-39; genus RBG-16-66-20. The sequence continues at coordinate 1,042 of CAZPNH010000309.1, read as the reverse complement.
GTCGCTGCTCATGCCCATGCCGGTCAGCTTGTCCATCATGTCGCGCACCGGCGCGCTGTAGGCGTTGACGTTCTCGATGAGCTGGGTGCGGTGGATGGACTGGCGGTGGTCCCAGCCGGCGATGGTGATGGAGGCGGCGAAGCTGCCCAGCATCATGCGCAGGAAATTCTGCAGCGCCGTGGCGTTGGCGATGCGCGCGAGCGGGATGCCGCTCAGGTTGATGGAGAACAGCGGCGCAAAGAAGAAAGCGACGCCGACCCCCTGCAGCAGTTGCGGCAGCGTGATGGTGGCGAAATCGGCGCCGGTGCTGAAGGTCGCGCGCCAGTACCCCGTGACCGCGAAAGTGATGAAGCCGACAGTGGCGAGCAGCCGCGGGTCGACGCCCTTGCCGATTGCGCGCCCGACCACCGGGGCGAACAGCACCGCGAACACGCCGCCGGGCGCGAGCGCGTATCCGGCCCACTGCGAGGTGTAGCCGAGCTGCGTCTGCAGCCACAGCGGCAGCAGGATCACACCGGCGAAGAACAGCGCGTAGCCGAGCGACACGGTGATCACGCCGCTGCGGAAGTTGCGGAAGCGGAACAGGTCCAGGTCCACCACCGGGTGCTTCTCGGTGAGTTCCCAGGCGAGGAACAGCGCGAAGCCGAGCAGCGCGACCACGCCCAGCCCGACGATGAAGCCGGAATGGAACCAGTCGAGCTCGTTGCCCTTGTCGAGCAGGATCTGCAGGCAACCGACCCACAGCACGATAAGCGCGATGCCGGTCCAGTCCACCGGCAGCTTCTGGATCGGCGTGTCGCGGTCGCGCAGCATCAGCCAGGTGGTGATGGAGGCGAACACGCCGAAGGGCAGGTTGATGAGGAAGATCCACGACCAGTGGTAGTTGTCGGTGATCCAGCCGCCCAGCAGCGGGCCGATGATGGGCGCCACGGTGATGGTCATCACCCAGATCGCCAGCGCCATGCCGCGCTTCTGCGGCGGGAAGTTGGACAGCAGCAGCGCCTGCGACAGCGGCACCATGAAACCGGCGGCCGCGCCCTGC
>CAZPNH010000308.1:0-3776 GCA_964587635.1 uncultured Bordetella sp. | reverse complement strand
CTACGCCACGCCCTCGCTCAACGGACGGCTGGCGCAGTTCGGCCTGCGCGGCGTGCTGATCAAGAACCGCGGCACCGGCCGCTATTTCGTGCTGCTGGTGGAGAAGGGCAAGGATCCGGCTTTCGACGCCTACTGCGCGCAGGAAAACCTGGCGGTCGTCGCCTGGCTCGATTCCACGGCCGCGCTGGACGCGGTCGCGGGCAAGCTGGAGCAATGAGCGTCGCGCGGCCCACGCTTCGCTGCCCCTGCGAACGCCGCCACGACCAGCCGGCCTTCCGCTACGACGCGCCGCCGGCCGGAGAAACCGCCTTCGACCTGGGCGGCGAGCCCTACCGCCGCGCCTACCTGCGCTGCTCGGTGTGCGCGCACTGGTATTCGGACAACCGCATGGACATGAGCGCGCTGTACGGCGGCGCCTATGTGGACCGCACGTACGGTCCGGGGATGCGCGAAAACTTCGAACGCATCGTCGCGCTGCCGCCCGGGAAAAGCGACAACGCCGGCCGCGCCGCGCGGATCATCGCTTACGCGCGCAGCGCCTTGCCGAATGCGGAGTCGCCCAGCCTGCTCGACGTGGGTTCGGGCCTTGCGGTATTTCCCTATCGCATGAGGCAGGCCGGATGGCGCTGCACGGCGCTCGACCCGGATCCCCGCGCCGCGGCGCATGCGCGGGATGTCGCGGGCGTCGAGGCCATTGCGGGCGATTTCATGGCCGTCCCCGGAGAGCGCCTCGGCAGCTTCGACGTGATCACCTTCAACAAGGTGCTGGAGCACGTGCTCGACCCGGTGCCGATGCTCGAGAAGGCGAAACGCCACCTGAATCCGGGCGGCTTCATCTACGTGGAAGTGCCCGACGCGGAGGCCGCGGCCGCGGAAGGTCCCGGCCGCGAGGAATTCTTCATCGAGCATCACCATGTGTTCAGTCCCGAATCGGCGGCCATGATGGCGCGCCACGCGGGGCTCCATCCCGCGGCGGTCGAGCGCTTGCGCGAGCCGAGCAGCAAGTTCACGCTGCGCGCCTTCCTCGTCCCGGAGCGGCGATGAGCCGCTGGCGCCGCACGCTGCCGTTCGCCGCCGACAGCTCGACGCAGCGCATGGAGCAATGGACCTACGCGCCGCCCTCGGGCGCAACGCGCGACTATGAAGTGGCCGTGCAGGTCGGCAAGCCGCTGGATATCCTGGCGCTCAAAGGCGCCGACCTGAAGGACGTGCGCGACTACAACGCCTTCCTGCAGAAAACCGCGCGTCAGCTGTACGCTCCCGGCGCCGGCGCGATTCCCCAGGCGGCCTGCCCGATCTGCCGCACGCCGCTGGCGAACGCCGCCGTCGAGTTGCGCGTATTCGGGATTCCCTACCTGCGCTGCCCGGAATGCGCGCATGTCGCGGTCGGCCTCAAGCCGGATGCGGCGGCGCTGGAGCGCGTGTTCGCCGAATCCGAGGGGCATTCGTCCGCCTATGTCGACCCTGCCGCGCTCGAGGCGCGCATGCGGCAGATCGTCGCACCCAAGCTCGACTGGTGCCTCGCCCAGTACCGCGTCCGCTACCGTCGCGCGCCGGCCGGCGCGACCGATGTCGGCGCCGGCGCGGGCCACTTCGTCGCCGGTGCGATGCGCCGCGGCCTGAAGGCGCAGGGCTTCGAGAAATCGCGCGCCTCGCGCGCCTTCGCCAAAGAAGCGTTCCAGGTCGAGCTGCGCGCCGACGACTTCCTTGCCGCGAAGGACGCGCCCTGCGAGCTGGTCACCATGTGGGGCCTGCTGGAATACCTGCAGGATCCGCGCGCCTTCCTCGCCGCCGCGCGCCGCGCGATGGCGCCCGAGGGGTTGCTGGTGGTGGAGGTGCCGCGCGCCGACGCGCTGGGCACGCGCGTGCAGGCGATGGAAGGTGCGATCATCGCCCGGCACATGGACCCCACCACGCATGTCAACGCGTTCAGCGACGAATCGCTGTGCACCGCGCTGGTCGAGGAGGGCTTCGAGCCGGTGGCCGCCTGGTACTTCGGCATGGACGCCTACGAGGCCCTGGTGCAGGCCGCGCTGCGCGCCGGCGACGACGCCATGCTCAGCAGGGCGGCGGATCTAATCCCGGTCCTGCAGCACGCGGCCGACCTCGGGCGGCAGTGCGACGACATCGTCGTCGCGGCCGTGCCGGCGCGGAAGTAGAGGCCATGCCGCGCCCGCTTTTCGTCCTGGGACTCGCACGCTCCGGCACCAACCTGCTCGCGCGCATGCTCGACCGCCATCCGCAGGTCTGCGTCGCGCTCGATCCGCTGATGCCGGCATTCCGCTCGCTGCGCAACGCGATCATGCGGTCCGCCGCACCGGTGGACGTGCGCGCCCGCTTCAGGCCTGAATCGCCGTTCCAGGATTTCTATTTCGCTCCCGAAGGCCCCGCTTCGCTCGACGCGCTGCTCGCCGGGTCGGCGGACCTGCCGCTGGATCCGGCCGAGTTGCCGGCGCTGCGCCAGGCGGTGCGGGAGCGCGCCGCGCTCGAATCGCCCGAGCTCGGCGCCCGGCTCGCCGCGCTCGATGGAAGAAGCTACACCGAGCTTTTTCGCCAGGCGTTCCAGATCATCGCCGCCGGCAGGCCGCAGGCGACATGGGCCGGCTGCAAGGAAGTCTGGATCTTCGATTTCGTGCCGCTGCTGGCGCGCGCCTTTCCCGACGCCCGCATCTACGCGATCGAGCGGGATCCGCGCGCCATCATCGCCTCCCTGCTTGCCATGGCCGCGAGGGATCCGAGCCAGGCGGCCCATACGCCCTCCTATATGAGGCACTGGCGCAAGAGCATCGCGCTGGCGCGCCGCTTCGTGGCGCAGCCCGGCCTGCGGGACCGGTTCCGGGTCATTTCCTACGAATCGCTCGCCCGGACGCCGGACGCGGAGGCGCGGCTCCTTTGCGAGGAGCTTGGGATGGAGTTCCACGAGAGCATGCTCTCGCTTTCGGCCGAGGGCTGGAGCGGCAACAGCAGCTTCGCCGACGGCCGCGATGTCTATGCGTCGAGCGTCGAGCGCTGGCAAGGGACGATTCCGGCGGACGCGCGCGCCGCCGTCGAGTATCTTTGCGGTCCCGAGATGGCGTTGACGCCTTACCTGATTGAGCAAGGTCGGGCCGCGCCGGCAGTGCAGTCCTATCTCGAGCGCGCCGATGCCGGCCCGTTCTCCTGGAGCAGTAGCAGCGGCGATGCCGCGGCGGACATGAGCCACGAGGCGGCGCGCCACCGGCTGCTGGATGCGCAAGGCCGGCCTGCGACGGAGGAATTGAGGCGGAATTTTCTGTTCGGCGAAACCTACGATGCCATTCGGGCTGCAGGGTCGGCCGGAGTTCCGGAGATGCGAGGAGTCAGAGCAACATGAGTGAAAAGTTCGACTACAAGGAGTACGTCACCGACGAGTCGTTCCTGCGCGACTACAACGCCTACCAGGCCAAGTACGCGAAGCAAATGCGCGAGAGCGACAAAGTGCTGGTCGGCCTGATTCGCGATCTCCTGAAGGGCCGTCCTGCCGGGAAGGGTGGCGCGAAGCTGCTCGACATCGGCTGCTCCACGGGCAACCTGCTGCTGCACCTGAAGCGCCTGCTGCCGGAGGTGGACCTCGTGGGCGGCGACCTTGCCGAGTCTTCGCTCGCCGAATGCCGCGCCAATCCCGAACTGAAGGGCATCGGCTTCGAGGTACTGAACATCCTCGAGCTTCCCAAGTCCACGCGGTACGACGTGATCGTCGTCAACGCCGTCCTCTACATGATGGAGGACGAGCAGTTCCGCCAGGCGCTGAAGAGCAT
>CAZPNH010000307.1:0-3776 GCA_964587635.1 uncultured Bordetella sp. | reverse complement strand
CCCGTTCGAGGTCGCGCTGCCGCCGTCCGCCGACGTCAAAGGCGTGATCCTGGCATCGGCGAAGAAAACCTTTTTCGCCGGCGCCGAGCTGAAGGACGTGCTTGCCTATGGCCCGAACGACGGGCCGCAGGTATTCCGCTGGATCCAGGCCGCGAAGAAGCAGATGCGCGCGCTGGAAACGCTCGGCATCCCGGTGGTCGCGGCGCTCGAAGGCACGGCGCTGGGCGGCGGCTGGGAAATCGCGCTGAGCGCGCATTGCCGCCTCGTGTTGAATGATGAATCGATCCAGCTCGGCCTGCCCGAAGTGACGCTGGGCCTTTTGCCCGGCGCGGGCGGCGTGACGAAAACGGTCCGCATGCTTGGATTGCAGGCGGCCTTCCCGTACCTGGTGGAAGGCAAGACGATGCGCCCTCAGGAAGCGGCCAAGCTCGGCCTCGTGCAGGGCCTTGCCGCGAACAAGGTGGATCTCTTCCGCATGGCGCGCGAATGGATCGCCGCGCACCCGTCGCCCAGGCAGCCCTGGGACGACGAGAACTACCGCATGCCGGGCGGCGGTCCGTCGAACCCGAAAATTTCCCAGATGCTGGCGATGGCGCCCGCGATGCTCACCGAGAAGACGCGCGGCCTGTACCCGGCGCCCGAGGCGATCATGTCCGCGATGGTGGAAGGCACCTATGTCGACTTCGACACCGCGCTGCGCATCGAGTCGCGCTACCTCGCCAAACTCGCCGTCGGCGGCGTGGCGAAGAACCTGATATCTCTCTTCTTCAACCGCACCGCCATCCGCTCGGGCGCCTCGCGCCCGAAGGACATCCCGAAATGGAAAGCGACGAAAGTCGGCATCCTCGGCGCCGGCATGATGGGCGGCGGCATTGCGTATGCCAACGCAGTCCGGGGCGTTGCCTGCGTTTTGAAGGATGTGACTGGCGAGAAGGCTGAGGCGGGCAAAGCCTACACGGCGAAAATTCTCGAGCGCCGCAAGAAGGACAAGAAGCCTCTGGAACTCATTACCGCAACGTCGGAAGCAAAAGATCTTTCCGGCTGCGACCTCATCATCGAAGCGGTGTTCGAGAAGCGCGAGCTCAAGGCCCAGGTGACGAAGGAGGCCGAGCCGCTGCTCGCCGCCGGCGGCATCTTCGCCTCGAACACTTCCACGCTGCCCATCACCGGCCTCGCGCAGGCCTCGGCGGCGCCGGAGAAATTCATCGGCCTGCATTTCTTCTCGCCGGTGGACCGCATGGAACTGGTGGAGATCATCAAGGGCGCGAAAACCTCTCCGGAGACGCTGGCCAAGGCCTACGACTACGTGCTGCAGATCGGCAAGACGCCGATCGTGGTGAACGATTCGCGCGGCTTCTACACCAGCCGCACCTTCGGCACCTTCGTGCAGGAAGGCTGCGCCATGCTGGCCGAGGGCATCCCCGCGGCGGCGATCGAGAACGCCGCGAAGCAGGCGGGCATGCCGGTCGGCCCGCTGGAAGTGATCTACCAGACGTCACTGTCGTTATCCATGGCTGTGATGGAGCAGACCGTCGCCGACCTCAAGGCCGAGGGCAAGCCGCTGCCGCCGGAGCATCCGGGGCAGAAGGTGATCGTGAAAATGGTGAAGGAACTGAACCGCCCAGGCCGCGCGGCAGGCGGTGGCTTCTACGAATATCCCAAGGACGGCAGGAAATTCCTCTGGCCGGAGCTCGGCCGCATTTTCAACGGCAAGAACGTGAAGTGGGAAATCGAGGAGCTGAAGGACCGCATCCTCTACCGCCAGGCGATCGAAACCGCGCGCTGCCTGGAGGAAGGCGTGCTCACCACGGTGCACGACGCGAACATCGGTTCCATCTTCGGCATCGGCTTTCCGGCCTGGACCGGCGGCGCGCTGCAGTTCATCAACTACGTCGGCACGGCGAAGTTCGTCGCGCGCGCCGACGCGCTGGCGAACAAATTCGGCGAACGCTTCGCGCCGCCGAAGCTGCTGCGGGACAAGGCGGCCAAGGGCGAGCCGCTGCGCTGACCGGTTCGCGATTGGCCGCCGCCTGCCGCATCTGCGGCAATACCGAGGGCAATCAGACCTTCTTCCCGAGGGAGATGATGTTCGGCTGGCGCGAGGCGTTCGAATACCTCGAGTGCGGCCGCTGCGGCTGCCTGCAGATCGCGCAAATCCCGGCGGACCTGGCGAAGTACTATCCGCGCGACGGCTACTACTCCTACAAGGCGCCAAGGCAGAAGCGCTATCCCGGCTGGCTGCTGAAACTGCGGCAGGAACGCACGCGTTATTTCCTGGGCGAATTGTCCGTGACGGGCGCGGCGCTTGGGGTGGTCTCGAAGCGCCCGGGGCACTTCGACTGGCTGCGCGGGCGCGTCTCGCTCGATTCGCGCATCGTGGATATCGGCTGCGGCGCGGGCGCGCTGCTGCTGAAACTGCAGCGCGAAGGCTTCCGCTCGCTGCTGGGCGCCGACCCGTTCATCGAGGCAGACATCGATTACGGCAATGGCGTACGCGTGCTCAGGCGCCGCGTCGAAGAGCTGGAAGGCCAGTACGACTTCGTCATGCTGCACCACTCCTTCGAGCACATGCCGGATCCGGCGGCGGCGCTGCGGGGCCTCGCGGCGAAAGTGGCGCCCGGCGGCACGCTGCTGCTGCGCATTCCGGTATCCGACTGCTACGCGCGCAGGAAATACGGCCTGAACTGGGTCGCCTGGGATGCGCCGCGGCACCTGCACCTGCACACCCGGAAAAGCATGCAGCTGCTGGCGGCCGGCGCGGGAATGGAAATCTCCGGCGTCGCCTGCGACTCCGAGGTCTATCAATTCACCAGCAGCGAGCTCTACCTGCGCGGCATTCCGCATACCGAACACGGCAAATACCGGCCCGGCAATGGTCCGAATGCATTCTCACAGGAGGCATGGGACGGCTATGCGAAACAGGCTGAAGAACTGAACCGGCGCGGCGAAGGCGACAGCGCCTGCTTCTACCTCCGCAAGCCGTGAGCCTGTGAGAAGATAATCCTCATGTCGCTTCCCCGCGTCCTGCAGAACCTCCGTATCCCGGTCATTGGCTCGCCGATGTTCATCGCCGGCAATCCGAAACTGGTCATCGAGCAGTGCAAGGCCGGCATCGTCGGCTCGTTCCCGGCGCTGAATGCGCGGCCGAAGGAAGCGCTCGACCAGTGGCTGAGCGAAATCGAGACCGCGCTCGCGGGCCTGCCCAAGGCGGCGCCCTTCGCGGTCAACCAGATCGTGCACAAGTCGAACGACCGCCTGGAGCACGACGTCGAGGTCTGCATCCGCCACAAGGTACCGATCACCATCACCAGCCTCAGGGCGCCGAACGACGTGGTGGCGAAGATCCACGCCTATGGCGGCATCGTGCTGCACGACGTGATCAGCGTGCGCCACGCGGAGAAAGCGCTCGAAGCCGGCGTGGACGGCCTGATCCTCGTGTGCGCGGGTGCCGGCGGCCATGCGGGCACGCTGTCGCCTTTCGCGCTCATCGGCGAAGTGCGGCGTTTCTTCGACGGGCCGATCGTGCTGTCGGGCGCCATCTCCAGCGGCAACGCCATCCTCGCCGCACAGGCGGCCGGCGCGGACCTCGCCTACATCGGCACGCGCTTCCTCGCCACGCCGGAGGCGAGCGTGCCCGACCGCTACAAGGAAGAGCTGCTGCGCTCATCCGCCGCCGACATCATCTACACGGACCTGTTTTCCGGCGTGAACGGCAACTATCTCAAGCACAGCGTGGTCGCGGCCGGTTTCGATCCGCTCAACCTGCCCAGGTCCGA
>CAZPNH010000306.1:0-3797 GCA_964587635.1 uncultured Bordetella sp. | reverse complement strand
GGCGCTAGGCTAGAATCCATCGCAGGAGGAGTGCGATGGAAAAAATCTGGCTGAAGAGCTATCCCAAGGGCGTGCCCGCGGAGATCAACGTCAACGCGTACCGGTCTGTCCCGCACCTGATCGACGAGAACATCGGCAAGTACCGCGAGCGGCCCGCGTACATCTGCATGGGCAAGACGCTGACCTTCGGCGACATCGACCAGCTCTCGACCCGCTTCGCCGCCTGGCTGCAGTCCAAGGGGCTCGCCAAGGGCGCGCGCGTCGCGGTGATGATGCCGAACGTGCTGCAGTACCCGGTGGCGGTGTTCGGCATCCTGCGCGCGGGCTACACGGTGGTGAACGTCAATCCGCTCTACACGCCGCGCGAGCTCGAGCACCAGCTCAAGGATTCGGGCGCCGAGGCGATCGTGATCCTCGAGAACTTCGCCACCACGCTGGAGCAGGTGCTCTCGAAGACGCCGGTCAAGCACATCGTCGTCGCGAGCCTGGGCGACCTGCTCGGCGTCAAGGGCTTGATCGTGAATTTCGTGGTGCGCAACGTGAAGAAGCTGGTACCGGCCTTCAATCTTCCCGGCGCGATCCGCTTCAACGCCGCGATCAGCGCAGGCTCGGGCATGCAGCTGAAAAAAGCCGACGTCGGGCCCGAGGACATCGCTTTCCTGCAGTACACCGGCGGCACCACCGGCGTATCCAAGGGCGCGATGCTCCTGCACCGCAACGTCATCGCCAACATGGAGCAGGTGTCGGCCTGGTTCTCGCCGACGCGCGTCGAGAACGAGCCGATGGTGATGGTCGCGCCGCTGCCGCTGTACCACATCTATGCGCTCACCTGTAACTGCCTGTTCATGCTGCGCGACGGCGGCTGCAACCTGCTGATCCCGAACCCGCGCGACATCCCGGGCTTCATTAAGGAGCTTAAGAGCAACCGCTTCACCGCCATGAGCGGGCTGAACACACTGTACAACGCGCTGCTCAACCATCCGGATTTCGCCAGCGTGGATTTCTCGCACCTGCGCATGGCGTCGGCGGGCGGCATGGCGATGCAGAAGGCGGTGGCCGACCGTTTTCACAAGGCGACCAAGGTGGCGATCCTCGAGGGCTACGGGCTCACCGAGACTTCCCCCGTGGCGACCACCAACCCCGTGGACCAGACGGAATTCAGCGGCACCATCGGGCTGCCCGTGCCGAGCACGGTGATCACCATCCGCGACGACGACGAGAACATCCTGCCGGTGGGCAAGACGGGCGAGATCTGCATCGCCGGCCCGCAGGTGATGAAGGGCTACTGGCAGCGCCCTGAGGAAACCGCCAAGGTGATGGCGAAGGACGGCGCCTTCAAGACCGGCGACATCGGCGTGATGGACGAGCGCGGCTTCATCACCATCGTCGACCGCAAGAAGGACATGATCCTGGTGTCGGGCTTCAACGTCTACCCGAACGAGCTCGAGCAGGTGGTGGCGATGATGCCCGGCGTGCTGGAAGTCGCCGCCATCGGCGTGCCCGACGAGCACTCGGGCGAAGTGCCCAAGCTGTTCATCGTGAAAAAGGATCCGTCGCTTACCGAGGCCGACGTGATGGCGTTCTGCAAGGAACAGCTCACCGGCTATAAGCGGCCGAAGTACGTCGAGTTCCGCGCCGAGCTGCCGAAGACCAACGTCGGCAAGATCCTGCGCCGGGCGCTGCGGGACGAAAAGAAAGCAGCTTAAAACATCAACCGAGCCCATCTATTCAGGGGTTCGGTCTGGCTCGGCATTGCGATTCTGTCGTGGGGCGGCCTGTTTTCGGTCGCCAAGCGCACGCTGCCGGTGCTCGATCCGTTCTTCCTCGGCGCGGCGCGCTATACCGCCGGCGTGCTCCTGTTCATCGCCATTCTCTGGATCACCGAGGGCCGGCAGGCGCTGCGCTATAACGGCCGCTTCCTGCCGGCGGCCGTGTATGGCCTGTTCGGCTTTACCGCATTCAATACCTTCGTCTGGTGGGGACTTTCCTACACGCGCCCCGAGCACGCTTCGATCATCATGGCGCTGCAGCCGCCGATGACCGCGCTCGCGGTGTGGCTCACTCGCGGCCTGCGCCCGGCGCCGTTCACCATGGGGTGCATCGCGATGGCGATCGGCGGCGTGCTGCTGGTGGTGACGAAAGGCGATCTCTTGCATGCCTTCGAAGGCGGTTCGCTGAAAGGCGACCTGCTCGTATTCCTGGGTTCGGTGAGCTGGGTGATCTACACCATGGCGGGCAATCATTTCTCGGGCTGGTCGCCGTTGCGCATGACCGTGCTCACCTGCATCCCCGGCACCCTCGCGCTGATCGCGATCAACATTTTTACCATCGCCAGCGGCTACTCCGCGCTGCCGGCGTTCGACCAGGTGTGGTCGGTGAAGTGGCAGCTGGGTTACTTCGTGATTTTCACGGTCGTGCTTGGCGTGCTGGGCTTCAACAACGGCGTGAAGTACCTCGGCGCGCTGAACGCGATGCTGATGCTGACGCTCGTCCCGATCCTCGTGTTCGCGATCGAGTCCTGGCTCGGGCGCAGCTTCACCGCGATAGAGATCGGCGGCGCTGCGCTGGTCATCGCCGCGCTGGCGGCGAACAACCTCTACCTGAGGAGCCGGCGCCCTACAGCTTGATGCCGAGCAGCCGCGCCGCGGTGCCGCTGAGGACCGCGGCGCGCTCGGCGTCGGAGAGGCCCGGCGCGGCCATCACTTCGTCCACCATGGTTTTGGTCCACCGATAGGGATAGTCCGTGCCGACCATGAGCCGGTCCGCGCCGACTTCGGCGGCGAGGTGGCGGATGCCTTCGGGCGAGAACACCATGGTGTCGTAGTACATCTGCTTGAGGTATTCGGTCGGCTTTTTCCTGAGCGCGCCGTGCGTGCCGCCCGGGCACAGGTCGGGGCGCGTGGGGCAGCCCCAGTCCGAGCGGCCGGCATAGGAGGGCAGGAAGCCGCCGCCGTGCGCCCCGCAGATTTTCAGGCCGGGAAATCTGTCGAGCGTGCCTTCGAAGATCAGGTGCGACAGCGCGATGGTGGTCTCGAGCGGATTGCCGATCACGTTGCCGAGATAGCCGTTGCCCTTGAAGCGGTGCGCCATCTGTTCGGTGGCGCCGGGGCCCTGCGGATGAATGAACACCAGCACGCCCAACTGCTCCGCCTTCGCCCAAAACGGGTGGAACTTCGGATCGCTGATTTCCAGTTCGTTCACGCTGCCGCCGATGGCCGCGCCGCGCAGGCCGTATTTCTTCACGCCTTCCTCCAGCTGCCGGGCGGCGAGCTCGGGATGCTGCAGGGCCACCGAGGCGAAGGCGACGAAACGGTCGGGAAGCGCTGCGCAGGCCTCGGCCAGTTTCTCGTTCTGCACCTGGATCACTTTTTCGGCGAGGTCGCGCTCGAGCTTGTACCAGTTCGGGTTGATGGAGAGCACCTGCATGTCGATGCCCTGCGCGTCCATGATGGCGATGCGCTCCGCGGCGGTGGTCGCCATGTGCAGGTCCGGCCGCAGCTGCGGGCCGCCGAGCTTGAGGCCCATGAGCGCCAGCGCTTCCGGCACCGCGCAGTGCGCGTGCACGTCGATCACCTTGACGCGTTTGCCGGAGACGAGGGTCTGGCGCCGGCCCTGCGCGGCTGCGGGACGCGAGGCCAGCAGGCCGCAGCCCGTGAAAGCGAGGCCGGCGAGCGCGCCGGCGGCGGATACGAGAAATTCGCGTCGATTGGCCATCGTGCTTCCCCTCCAGGAAGACTGCGTTTGCCGGCTAGCGCGCCGGCACCAGCTTGAGCGTCTGATGCGGTTCGGCGTCGAGC
>CAZPNH010000305.1:0-3798 GCA_964587635.1 uncultured Bordetella sp. | reverse complement strand
CTGAGCTGCAGAAATCCGTCAAACCGGATCTGCCATTCCAGCTGAAAGCCTACGCACTCGTGCCGGCGGACCGGGCCGAACTGCACCAGCGCATCGCCGCCCGCTTCGACGCCATGCTGAAAGCCGGGCTGGTGGAAGAACTCAAGGCGTTGCGGGAAAAGTTCGCGTTGAGCCCCGACCTGCCGAGCATGCGCTGCGTGGGTTACCGCCAGGCCTGGGAGTTTCTCGAAGGGAAAATCGGCGGGAAAGAACTGCGCGAAACCGGCATCGCCGCCACCCGCCAGCTGGCGAAACGGCAACTCACCTGGCTGCGCAGCCTGCCCGGCATCGAGCCCGCCGAGAAGCTCGTGACGACGCTCAGTCGAGACTGAGCCCGACCTGGCGCGCGACGCGCCGGTAGGCTTCCAGCTGCTCGGCGACGAACGCGGTGAGTTCCTGCGGCGTCGAGCTGCGCACTTCGAAGGCGAGCCGGCCGAAGCCGTCGCGCACCTCGGGCCTGGCCAGCACCACGGCGAGTTCGCGCGCGACGCGATCGACGATGTCCTTCGGCAGCTTCGCCGGCCCGAACAGCCCGCCCCAGGGCGTGATGGTCACCGGCGCGAGGCCGGCTTCCGACATGGTCGGCGCGTCCGGCAATAGCGGGCTGCGGTTCGGCAGCAACGTCGCCAGCGCGCGCAGCTTGCCCTCCTTCACGTGCTGGACCGCGAGCCCGGGGGTGGCGATGGCGAACTGCACCCGCCCCGCGAGCAGGTCGATGGACAGCGGGCCGTCGCCCTTGTACGGGATGTGCGCCACGTCTATTTTCTGCAGGGCGGCGAACTGCGCCGTCGCGAGGATGCTGGTGGCGTTGCCCGTGCCGTAGTTGAGCTTGCCAGGATTGGCGCGCGCATAGGCGACCAGCTCGCCGATGGTGTTCGCGGGAACGCTCTCGTGCGAGAACACGAAGAAGCCGAAGGTCCCCACCATGGAGATCGGCGTGAAATCGTTGATCGGGTCGTAGGTCGGCACTTTCTTCGCGGCCGGCACCCAGGACATGCCGGTGGCGGTGCCGTAATAGAGCGTATAGCCGTCGGGCGCGGCCGCTTTCACGGCCTCCGAGGCGATGGCGCCGTCCGCGCCCGGCTTTGTCTCGATCACCACCGGCTGGCCGAGCTGCTGGCCCAGCGGCTGCGCGAAAATGCGCGCGCCCAGCTCGGCGGCGCCGGCAGGCGGAAACGGCACGATCAGGCGGATCGGCCTGTTGGGGTATTGCGCCGCCGCAGTGGCGCAATAGATTCCCAGTACGCCGAGAAAAAACCGCGCCGCTTTCATTCCGGCTGTACGCCCGCCGCGCGCAGGATCGTGCGGTAGGCCTCCATCTGCGACTTGGTGAAGGCGCCCAGTTCCTCGGAGCTGGTCGGATTCATCTGGAACGCCTGCTTGTCCATCGCGGCGATGACGTCCGGCCGCTTCATGGCGTCGCCGAACTCCTTGTTCAGCCGCGCCAGGATGTCGCGCGGCATCTTCGCCGGGCCGTACAGCGCCGCCCACGAGACCACCGAATACTGCGGGATGCCGACCTCGGCCATGGTCGGCACCTCGGGCAGCAGGTTCGAGCGCGACTTGAGGTTGGTCGCCAGGGCGCGCAGCTTGCCGTCCTTGACGTGCGACAAGCCCGTGGTCGGCGTCGCCCACATGACGTGCACGCGCCCGCTCACGAGGTCGGTGATGCCCTGCGGCTCGCCCTTGTAGGGCACGTGGGTCATGTCGATGCCGGCGAGCGAATTCATCTGCGCGAAGGAAACGATGCCGGTGGTGTTGCCGGTGGCGTAGTTGAGCTTGCCGGGATTCGCCTTGGCGTAGGCCACCAGTTCCTGGAAGGACTTGATCGGCAGCTCGGCGGTGATGTAGAGGAAGAAAGTGTACCGGCCGATATCCGTGATCGGCGTGAAATCGGCGACCGGGTCGTAGGGCGGCACCTTCTTCATCGCCGGCATCGCCGCCATCGGACTGTTGGTCGCCAGCAGCAGCGTGTAGCCGTCAGGCGCGGCCCTGGCGACTTCGAGGCCGGAGATGGCGCCGTCGGCGCCGACCTTGTTGTCGACGATGACCGGCTGGCCCACCGCGGCGGATACCGATTGCCCGAGGATACGGGCCACCACGTCGGTCGCCGATCCCGCGGGGAACGGCACCACGATGCGGATCGGCCGGGAAGGAAAATTCGGGGAAACTTGCGCGAACGAATGCGCCGCGAACAGCAATGCGGCAGCCAGCACCAGAATACGTCTCATGAAGGTCTCCTCCTTCTCGGCGGCAATTATAGAATGGGCCGACACGGAGGCACCATGGAAATCGGCATCGTCGGACTGGGCAGGATGGGCGCGAACATGGCGCGGCGGCTGGCGCGGGCAGGAGCGCGCGAGCGCGCTGGCGGCGTCCGCGTGGTCGCTTTCGACCGCGATCCGGCGGCGCGAGCCGCACTGAAGGGCGAGAAAAACGTCGAGTGCGTCGAGGGCCTCGCGGCGCTCGCGGCCCTGCTCGCCGGCGAGCGCGTGATCCTGGTGATGCTGCCCGCGGGCGCGCCCACCGAGGATACGCTGGCCGAGTTGCTGCCGCTGCTGTCGGCCGGCGACACGCTGGTGGACGGCGGCAACGCGTTCTACAAGGACACCATGGCGCGCGCGCTGGAACTGTCGCAGCGCGGCCTGCGCTACATCGACGCGGGGGTTTCCGGCGGCATCCACGGCCTGGCCAACGGCTACTGCCTGATGCTCGGCGGCTCGCCCAGATCGATCGAGATTTTCGAACCCTATGCCCGCATCCTCGCGCCAGCGCCGGATACCGGCTGGCTGCACTGCGGGCCGAGCGGCGCGGGCCATTTCGCCAAGATGGTGCACAACGGCATCGAATACGGAATGATGCAGGCGCTGGGCGAAGGCTTCGCACTGCTCTCGGCGCGCAAGGAGTTCGGGTTCGACCTCGGCCGGCTGGCGGAGACCTGGCGCCACGGCAGCGTGGTGCGCGGCTGGCTGCTCGACCTGTGCGCCGAGATCCTCACGAAAGACGAAGACCTGCAGGCCATCGCGCCGGTGGTGGCCGACTCCGGCGAAGGCCGCTGGACCACGCTCGAATCAGTGGAGCTGGGCGTGCCCACGCCGGTGATCACCCTGGCGTTAATGGCGAGATTCTCCAGCCAGGGCAAATCCGACTACTCGAGGAAACTGCTGGCCATGATGCGCGCCAAGTTCGGCGGGCACTCGATCACCAGAGCATGATCGTCGTCGTGATGGGGGTGTCGGGCTCCGGCAAATCCACCATAGGAGCATTGCTGGCCGGCCGCCTGCACGTCCCGTTTTTCGACGCGGACGAATTCCATCCGGCCGCGAACGTCGCCAAGATGGCGGCCGGCACGCCGCTCAGCGACGCGGACCGCTGGCCGTGGCTGGAAAACCTGAACCTGAAGCTGCAGCAGGAAAAAGAAGCGGTACTGGCCTGCTCCGCGCTGAAGGAATCCTACCGAAAGGTGCTGGCAGAGGGGCTCGCCGATTGCCGCTTCGTGCACCTGCGCGGCAGCATCGAACTGATCCGCGCAAGGCTCGGACAGCGGCAGCACCGCTACATGCCGGCATCGCTGCTGGAGAGCCAGTTCGCGACGCTGGAACCGCCCGCCCGCGCGATCGGCATCGACATCGGCCAGGCGCCCGAGCGCTGCGTGGAGCAGATCCTCGCGGCGCTCGGCTAGCGCAGGCTAGAGCAGCGGAACCAGCAGCAGCGCGACGATGTTGATGATCTTGATGAGCGGGTTGATCGCCGGGCCGG
>CAZPNH010000304.1:0-3807 GCA_964587635.1 uncultured Bordetella sp. | reverse complement strand
TGAGCGACGGTGGGCAATCGATCAGGATGAAGTCGTACTCGCCGGCAATACGCTCGAGCGCGGCGCGCAGGCGTCCTTCGCGGTTCGGCAGATCGACCAGTTCCACCTCGGCTCCCGCAAGCTCGCGATTGGCGGGAATGAGGTCGTAGCCGCTCTCGGCGCGCACGCGGATGTTCGCGGCATCGCCCAGTCCCAGAAGCACGTGATAGATGGTGCGCGAAAGCTTGCTCTTGTTCACGCCGCTGCCCATGGTGGCGTTGCCCTGCGGATCGAGATCCACGAGCAGGACGCGCCGGCCGGATTGCGCAAGGCCGGCCGCAAGATTGACGCTGGTCGTGGTCTTGCCGACGCCGCCCTTCTGATTCGCGATCGCGATGATGTTGGCCACCGTCAGATTCCGACGCGGCAGAGAACGAGGTGGCGCTCGGCGTCCAGCATCGGGACCTTGAGTCGGCGTACTTCCCTGCAATCGCAATCCTCGGGCACCTGCGCCAGTTCATCGCCCGGATAAGTGCCCTTCATCGCCGCCAGCACACCGGAAGGCGCCGCAAGATGGCGGCAGGCCGCGAGGAAATCCACCAAGCTGGCAAAGCCGCGCGAAATCACCACCGCGAAACCCGCCGCCGGGCGCCATTCCTCGACGCGGCCGATGTGCACGGCAACGTTTCGCAGTCCGAGCTCGATCGCCGCCTGGCGCAGGAACGCGCCCTTTTTTTCATTGGCGTCGTTCAGGGTCACCTGCCGCGCGGGTTCGGCAATGGCGATCGGAATGCCAGGCAAGCCGCCGCCCGAGCCGATATCTGCAAGCGTTCCGGTGCGATCCGGCAAATCGCGCAGCACGGCGAGGGAATCGAGCAGGTGATGGCTGACCGCCTGCAGCGGATCTCGGATCGCCGTCAGGTTGTAGGTCTTGTTCCACTTCGCGAGCAGTTGCAGGTAGGCCAGCAGCTTCTCCGGCGCACCGGCGGGAAGCGCAAGCGCGAGTTCCCCCAGCCCGCGTTCCAGCGCGGCCTGCGGCGTCATGCGGTTTTCTTGCGCTGCGGATCCTGCGTTGCGGTTTTCGTCCGCGTACGCTTCAAATGCACCAGCAGAAGCGAAATCGCCGCCGGCGTGATGCCGGAAATGCGTGCGGCCTGGCCGATGGTTTCCGGCCGTTGGCGCGCCAGCGTCTGCCGTACCTCGTTCGACAGCCCAAGGACATCGCCGTAGTCGAGATCCGCCGGCAACGGGGCCGACTCCTGGGTTTCGCGCCGGTTGATCTCTTCCTGTTGGCGGGTGATGTAGCCTTGATACTTCGCCTGGATTTCAACTTGTTCCGCGACCTCGACTTCCTCCACACCTTTACCAGAAGCTGGTATTAGAGAAAGCGAGCGATAGCTAACATTTGGCCGCCGCAGCAATTCATGCAGCGAATATTCGCGTTCGATGGATTGGCCGAGCACCTGCTGTGCCGCCTCCGGCGGAAAGGTCCGCGGGTTTACCCAGGTGGATTTCAATCGTTCGGTTTCCCGTGCAACCGCATCGCGCTTGCGGCTGAAGGCGTCCCAGCGAGCGTCGTCCACCAAGCCGAGTTTGCGCCCGCACTCGGTAAGCCTGAGGTCAGCATTGTCCTCGCGCAGCATGAGGCGGTACTCGGCGCGGCTGGTGAACATGCGGTAGGGCTCGCTGACCCCGCGTGTAATGAGATCGTCCACCAGGACACCCAGGTAGGCCTCGTCCCGCCGAGGACACCACGCCGGCCTCCCCTGCACTTGCAGTCCGGCATTCAAACCCGCAAGCAATCCCTGCGCGGCCGCTTCTTCGTAGCCGGTGGTGCCGTTGATCTGGCCGGCGAAGAACAGCCCTGCCACCGTCTTCGTCTCCAGCGACGATTTCAGATTGCGCGGATCAAAGTAGTCGTACTCGATGGCGTAGCCCGGGCGCAGCAGGTGGGCCTGCTCGAGGCCGCGGATCGAGCGCACCAGCTCCAGCTGCACATCAAAGGGGAGGCTGGTGGAAATGCCGTTTGGATAAATCTCGTTGGTCGTCAGTCCCTCGGGCTCGAGGAAGATCTGGTGCCCCGTCTTGCCGGCAAACCGATGGATCTTGTCCTCAATGGATGGGCAATAGCGTGGACCCACCCCCTGGATGACGCCGGTGAACATTGGCGAACGGTCCAGGCCGCTTCGGATGATTTCGTGGGTCCGTTCGTTGGTATGCGTCACCCAGCAAGGCAGTTGGCGGGGGTGCATGTCGCGCCGGCCGAGAAACGAGAACACCGGTTCGGGCGAGTCACCCGCCTGCCGCTCCATCACCGAGAAGTCGATCGTGTTGCCATCGAGCCGCGGCGGCGTCCCGGTTTTCAGGCGCCCTACCGGCAGCTTCATCTCGCGCAAACGCGCCGCCAGGGTCATGGACGCGGGGTCGCCTGCCCGGCCCGCCTGATGGCTCTGCATCCCGACGTGCACCAGGCCAGACAGGAAGGTGCCGGCGGTCAACACGACCGCGCGTCCGCGAAAGCGCAGCCCGATCTGAGTAACAACGCCTGCGACCCGGTCCCCCTCCAGCAGGATGTCGTCCACGGCTTGCTGGAACAGGGTCAGGTTCGGTTGATTCTCAAGACGGGTACGGATGGCCTGTCTGTAGAGCAGGCGATCGGCCTGCGCGCGCGTGGCGCGTACCGCAGGACCCTTGGAAGAGTTAAGCGTCCGGAACTGGATACCGGCCTCGTCGGTCGCGAGCGCCATGGCGCCGCCCAGAGCGTCCACTTCCTTGACTAGGTGCCCCTTGCCAATCCCGCCGATCGAAGGATTGCAGGACATCTGGCCGAGGGTCTCGATGCTGTGGGTCAGAAGCAGCGTCTTGCAACCGAGCCGGGCCGCCGCCAGCGCGGCCTCGGTGCCGGCATGGCCGCCGCCGATCACAATGACGTCGAATTCAGAGGGAAATTGCATCGGAGGCGTTACCGCGGCCGAATGATACGTGAATGTTCCACGTGGAACTAGGCGGCAGGCGCCCAGCCCGATGTTTCACGTGGAACAGCGAAGGCTTAGGTTATTGCTGCAACGCAGCAGAGCAGCGATTAGCGGCTAGGCGGCGAGTTTCTGATGCAGGCTGCCGCGACGCGACTCCAGCGCCGGCGGCAGATGCCCCGCGAGTTTGCCGAAGAGTTCGTCATGCGATTTCAACTCTTCGCTCCAGGCATGCTCGTCGACCCGGGCAAGCTCCTCGTAGCGGCCGCGTTCGAAGCGCTCCAATCCTGCCCAGTTCAGATCCTCATAGCGCGGAATCACGCCCAGCGCCGTATCGACGCCCTGTGCGCGCCCCGCACAGCGATCCACGATCCACTTCAGCACGCGCATGTTCTCCGCGAAGCCGGGCCAGATGAATTTTCCGTTCGCGTCTTTCCTGAACCAGTTGACGCGGAAAATCCTGGGCGGCCGGGAAACCGCGTTGCCCATCTTGAGCCAGTGCGAAAAATAGTCGCCCATGTGATAGCCGCAAAACGCCAGCATCGCCATCGGATCACGCCGCACCACGCCGACTTTGCCGGTAATCGCGGCAGTGGTCTCCGAGCCGAGCGTGGCGCCCATGTAGACGCCGTCTTCCCAGTTCGGCGCCTCCACCACCAGGGGCACGGTCGAAGATCGCCGGCCGCCGAAAATGAATGCCGAAATCGGCACGCCATTGGGATCCTCCCAGCGCGCATCCATCGAGGGACACTGCGACGCCGCGACGGTGAAACGCGCGTTCGGGTGCGCAGCCGCGCGGCCGCACCCGGGAGTCCATTCCTTGCCCTGCCAGTCGATCAGCCGGGCGGGCGGCTCC
>CAZPNH010000303.1:0-3808 GCA_964587635.1 uncultured Bordetella sp. | reverse complement strand
CTTCGCGCCGGCTGCCGCGGCAACGAAGGTCGCCGCGGTCGAGATGTTGAAGGTATGCGCGCCGTCGCCGCCGGTGCCCACCACGTCCACCACGTGCTGGTGGTCCTTGAGCGGCACCGGCGTGGCGAACTCGCGCATCACCTGCGCGGCGGCGGCGATTTCGCCCACCGTTTCCTTTTTCACCCGCAGGCCGATGATGAAGCCGGCGATCTGCGCCGGCGTGAGTTCCCCGCGCATGATCTGGCGCATGACGTGCAGCATCTCGTCGTGAAAGATCTCGCGGTGCTCCACGGTGCGCTGGATCGCTTCTGCGATTCCGATTTTCATGTTGCCCTCCCTTCCAGAAAGTTTTTCAGCATGGCATGCCCGTGTTCGGTAAGCATGGCCTCGGGATGGAACTGCACGCCCTCGACCGGCAGCGTGCGGTGGCGCAGGCCCATGATCTCCCCCTCCTCCGACTGCGCCCTCACCTGCAGGCAGGCGGGCAGGGATTCCCGCTCGACCGCGAGCGAGTGGTAGCGGGTCGCGGTGAATCCGTCCGGGATCCCCGCGAACACGCCCTTGCCGTCGTGCCGCACAGCGGAAACCTTGCCGTGCATGACCCGCTGCGCGCGCACCACTTTACCGCCGAATGCCTGGCCGATCGCCTGGTGGCCGAGGCAGACCCCGAGTATCGGCGCAACGCCGGCGAACCTGCCGATGATGGCCAGCGAAGCACCCGCTTCGCTCGGCGTACAGGGTCCGGGCGAGACGACGATCTGCGCCGGCTTGAGCCGTTCCACGTCGGCGACGGAAATGCGGTCGTTGCGGACGACCTTCACATCCGCGCCCAGTTCGCCGAAATACTGCACCAGGTTATAGGTGAAGGAATCGAAATTGTCGATCATGAGGAGCATGCGACCTCCGCCGCCCGAAGTATCGCCCTCGTCTTGTGCTGGGTTTCCCGCCATTCCGCCTGCGGATCGGAGTCGGCCACGATCCCGGCCGCGGCCTGCACATGCAGCCGGCCGTCCTTGAGCACCGCCGTGCGGATGGCGATCGCCACGTCCATGTCGCCGTTGAAGCCCAGGTAGCCGACCGCGCCGCTGTAGACGCCGCGCTTCACCGGCTCGAGTTCGTCGATGATCTGCATGGCGCGCACCTTGGGCGCGCCGGTCACGGTGCCGGCGGGAAAGCTCGCCTTGAAGACGTCGATCGCGTCCAGTCCCGGCGCCACCCGGCCTTCGACGTTCGAGACGATGTGCATGACGTGCGAATAGCGCTCGATCGCCATTTTCTCGGTGACCCTTACCGTGCCCGTCTGCGCGACGCGCCCGACGTCGTTGCGGCCGAGGTCGATCAGCATTACGTGTTCGGCGCGCTCCTTCGGATCAGCCAGCAGCTCTTCCGCGGATTTCGCGTCTTCCTCCGGCGTCCTGCCGCGCGGCCGCGTGCCCGCGATCGGGCGCACCGTGACCGCGCCGCCCGACAGCCGCACCATGATCTCGGGCGAGGCGCCGACCACATGGTGGTCGCCGAAATCGAAGTAGTACATGTAGGGTGAGGGGTTGACGCCGCGCAGCGCGCGGTAGAGTTCCAGCGGCGGCGCATCGAAGGCGCGCGAGGTACGCTGGGAAATCTGCACCTGCATGCAATCGCCGGCGAAGATGTATTCCTTCGAGCGCTGCACGGCGGCGAGGAAACCCGCCTCGGTAAACGAGCATTCGAGCGCGGCCGGTGCCGGCACCGCCTCGTTCCCCTGCGACAGCAGCGCGGGTTCGGGCAAGGGCGAGGCCAGCCGCGAATGCAGGCGTTCGAGCCGTTCGCGCGCCGCCTGCCAGGCGCCGGGCTCGCGCGGATCGGCGTAGACCACCAGGTAGAGTTTGCCAAGGACGTTGTCCATCACCGCGAGTTCGTCCGACACGAGCAGCAGCATGTCGGGCGTCGCCAGCGCGTCGGGCTTGCCGCCTTTCAGCGCCGTGGGCTCGACGTGCCTGACGGATTCGTAGCCGAAGTAGCCCACCAGCCCGCCGCCGAAGCGCAATGCCGCCGGCACCGGCGCCACTTTCTGGCGGGCGAGGTAACCGCGCAGGTATTCGAAAGGGTCGGCGGCCGCATTTTCCGAGCCGACTCGCTCGATGACGACATCCGTGCCGCGCGCATCGCGCAGCAACCGGCGCACGTTACCGCCACGCACCTCGATGCGCTCGGAGCAGGCGAGGCCGATGAACGAATAGCGGCCGAAGCGCTCGCCGCCGACCACCGATTCGAGCAGGTAGGTAAAGGGGCCGCCGCCGGGACCGCCCGCCAGCTTCAGGTACACCGCCAGCGGCGTATACAGGTCGGCGCGCGCCTCGGCCACCACCGGCACACGGGTGTAGCCCTGCTTGGCGAGGCTCTGGAAATCGAGCTCAGTCATGAAAAACTCCAACAATCCAAAAAATTACCGGGGTGTTGCTCGGGTACTGCGGGGGTGCGGGACGAAACGCCCGCGGCACGACGGACTAGCTGCGCCAGGAACGCCAGCGGCGCCAGGAGAGGACTGCAGATGAGGCAAAGAGTTGTTTCACGACCGGGAAACTATACCACGGCAAGCCGCGCACGCATGTCGCGGATCGTCGCCGCGTAGTCCTTCGAGCCGAAGATCGCCGAACCGGCGACGAAGGTGTCCGCGCCCGCCCTGGCGACTTCCGCGATGTTGTCGGTCTTCACGCCGCCGTCGACCTCGAGCCAGATGTTGCGCCCCGAGGCCTTGATCCTCTTGCGCACATCGGCGATCTTGGGCAGCACGGAAGCGATGAACTGCTGGCCGCCGAATCCCGGGTTCACCGACATGAGCAGCACGAGGTCGAGCTTGTCCAGCGTGTAGTCGAGATACGAGAGTGGCGTCGCCGGATTGAGCACCAGGCCGGCCTTGCAGCCGGACTCCCTGATGAGCGCGATGGTGCGGTCGACGTGCTCCGAGGCTTCCGGATGGAAGCTGATGATGTTGGCGCCAGCCTTGGCGAACTCCGGCACGATGCGGTCCACCGGCTTCACCATGAGGTGCACGTCGATCAGCATCTTCGTGCGCGGCCGCAGCGAAGCGCATACCAGCGGCCCGATCGTCAGGTTCGGCACGTAGTGGTTGTCCATGACGTCGAAATGCAGCAGGTCAGCGCCGGCCGCCTCGACGGCGGCCACCTCTTCGCCGAGGCGCGCGAAGTCCGCGGACAGGATCGACGGCGCGATGCGATATGTGGCGGGACTAGGCATGGCGGCGGCCATTCTATCCCCTCGTCTTATCGTCCTACAATGCGCGCATGGCCCAGGAAAAGCGCCACGAGATTTCCGTCAGCGCCTCGGTGCAGTACCTGTCCGACCAGTCCGACGAGAAGGCCGGGCGCTACGTGTTCGCCTACACCATCAACATCCGCAATACCGGCAATGCAACCGCGCAGCTGATCAGCCGGCACTGGATCATCACCGATTCGCAGGGCCTGGTGCAGGAAGTGCGCGTGCTGGGCGTGGTCGGCGCGCAGCCGGTGCTGCGGCCCGGCGAACATCACGAATATTCCAGCGGCACGGCGATCGCCACGCCGGTGGGCACGATGCGCGGCAGCTACCAGATGGTCGCGGAAGACGGCACGCGCTTCGAGGCGGCGATCCCCGAATTCACGCTGTCGGTGCCGCGGGTACTGCATTGAGCTGGTCGATCGAGCCGGTCATCCACTGGCTCATGCACAAGGGCCGGCACCTGCCGATGCGCGAGGCGGTCGTGAGCGAGACCTGCGAGCGCGTGCGCGCAGCGGGCATGCCGATCGACCGGGTCGCTTTCTTCTTCTGGACG
>CAZPNH010000302.1:0-3818 GCA_964587635.1 uncultured Bordetella sp. | reverse complement strand
GGTGCGGCGCCCCCAGGCCGCGCGCACCATTTCCAGCGTCGGCTGGAAGTTCGCCTGCGGCGTCACCTTCAAGGGCCGCGCGACGCCTTCGAAGGCGCGCACCATGTGCCGGTAGCCCGGGTAGCCCGGATCCGGCACCAGGATTTCGTCGCCGGGGTTCACGTACAGCGCCAGCGTCAGCAGCAGGCCGCCGGAAGCGCCGGCGGTGATCGCGATGCGAGCGGGGCTCAAGGGCTTCGCGAAGCGGGTAGCATAGTGCGCGGCGACCGTCTCCCGCAGCGCGGGCAGGCCCAGGGTGGCCGTATAGGCGGTCCGGCCGTCCCGCAGCGCCCGCACGGCCGCCTCGACGACCTGCGGCGCGGCGGTGAAATCGGGTTCCCCGATCTCCATGTGAATGACCCGCCGGCCCGCCGTTTCGAGCGCGTGGGCGCGCGCCAGCACGTCCATCACCACGAAAGGCTGGATTTCTGCGGCGCGGCGGGCGGTGCGCAAACGTACCAAGGTCTTCAAGGGGAAGGGGATTATACGGATATAATTTTCCCCCGATTCCAGGAGTGAAATGTGGACGAGGAACTGAGGAAAAGCGCCCTCGAGTACCACCGCTTGCCGCGCCCCGGCAAGATCGCGATCCTTGCCACCAAGCAGCTCACCAACCAGCGCGACCTCGCGCTCGCCTATTCCCCCGGCGTGGCGGCGCCCTGCGAGGAGATCAAGCGCGATCCCGCGCAGGCGGTGCACCTCACCTCGCGCGCCAACCTGATCGCGGTGATCACCAACGGCACCGCGGTGCTGGGCCTGGGCGCGATCGGGCCGCTCGCCGCCAAGCCGGTGATGGAAGGCAAAGCGGTGCTGTTCAAGAAGTTCGCCGGCATCGACTGCTTCGACATCGAGATCGACGAGCGCGACCCCGACAAGCTGGTGGAGATCATCGCCAGCCTGGAGCCCACCTTCGGCGGCATCAACCTGGAAGACATCAAGGCGCCGGAATGCTTCATCGTGGAACGCAAGCTGCGTGCGCGCATGAAGATCCCGGTGTTCCACGACGACCAGCACGGCACCGCGATCATCGTGGGGGCTGCGTTCCTGAATGGTTTGAAAGTTATTGGAAAAAAAATAAATGAAATAAAGCTGGTCGTCTCCGGCGCGGGCGCCGCGGCGCTGGCCTGCCTGGAACTGCTGGTGAAAATGGGCCTGCCCCGCGGCAACATCATCGTCACCGACATCAAGGGCGTGGTGTGGAAGGGCCGCAAGGAGGAGATGGATCCGGACAAGGAGCGCTTCGCCGTCGACACCAAGGCGCGCACGCTGGATGACGTCATCGGCGGCGCCGACGTGTTCCTCGGCCTGTCGGCGGGGGGCGTGCTCAAGCCCGCGATGCTCACGAAGATGGCCGAGCGCCCGCTGCTCCTGGCGCTCGCCAACCCGGAGCCGGAAATCCGCCCCGAGCTGGCCAGGGAAGCGCGCCCGGACTGCATCGTCGCCACCGGGCGCGGGGACTATCCGAACCAGGTCAACAACGTGCTGTGCTTTCCGTTCATCTTCCGCGGCGCGCTGGATGTCGGCGCGACCACCATCACCACGGAAATGGAACTGGCCGCGGTGCGCGCGATCGCGGAACTCGCGCAGGCCGAAGCCTCCGACGTCGTGGAGATGGCCTACGGCGGCCAGGACCTGAAATTCGGCCCGGAATACCTGATTCCGCGGCCCTTCGACCCGCGCCTCATCGCCAAGGTGGCGCCGGCGGTGGCCAAGGCGGCGATGGATTCGGGGGTCGCGACCCGGCCGCTCGCAGACCTCGAGGCCTACCGGGCCTCCCTCACGCAGTTCGTCTACCACTCCGGCCTGATCATGAAGCCGCTGTTTTCGGCGGCCAAGTCCGCGCCGCGGCGCATGGTCTACGCCGAGGGCGAGGACGAGCGCGTGCTGCGCGCGGTGCAGATCGTCACCGACGAGGGCCTCGCCAAGCCGACGCTGATCGGGCGCCCGTCGGTGATCGAGCAGCGCATCGAGCGGCTCGGCCTGCGCGTCCGGCCGGGGCGCGACTTCACGCTGGTCAATCCGGAGAACGATCCGCGCTACCGCGAGTACTGGAAGACCTACCACAAGCTCACCGAGAGGAAAGGAGTTTCGCCCGAGTACGCGCGCGTCGAGATGCGGCGCCGGAACACGCTGATCGGCGCGATGATGATGATCAAGGGCGAGGCCGACGGCATGCTTTGCGGCACCTTCGGCACGCACGCGCTGCACCTGCAATACATCGACCAGGTGATCGGGCTGCGCCCCGGCGTGAAGCACTACGCGGCGATGAACGCGCTGATCCTGCCCAACCGCACGGTGTTCATCTGCGACACCTACGTCACGCCCGACCCGGACGCCGAGCACATCGCGGAGATGACCATCCTTGCCGCCGAGGAAATCCGCCGCTTCGGCGTGGCGCCCAAGGTGGCGCTGCTGTCGGCCTCGAATTTTGGCTCGCTGGACCTGCCCTCCGCGCGCAAGATGCAGCGCGCGCTGGCGATCCTCGCCGAACGCGCGCCGGAACTCGAAGTCGAAGGCGAGATGCACGGCGATACCGCGCTGTCCGACGAAATCCGCCAGGCGGTGTTTCCCCACTCGCGCATGCGGGGCGAAGCCAACCTGCTCGTGATGCCGACCCTGGACGCGGCCAACATCTCGTTCAACCTGCTGAAGATCGCGTCGTCCGAGAACGTCACCATCGGCCCGATCCTGCTGGGCGCGGCGCGGCCGGTGCACATCCTCACGCCCTCGGCGACGGTGCGCCGCATCGTCAACATGACCGCGCTCATCGTCGCCGACGCCAACGCGCCGCGCGGCCAAGAACAGACTCTTTTCTGATGAAGGCAAGAGCCGGATTGGTACTCACTGGAGGCGGCGCCCGTGCTGCCTATCAGGTCGGTGTCGTCAAGGCGGTGCGCGACATCCTCGGCAATCCGGTGAAGAACCCGTTCCCGATCCTGTGCGGCACCTCGGCGGGAGCGATCAACGCCACCACGCTGGCGGTGTTCGCCGACGATTTCAGCCGCGGCGTGGCCAATCTCCTGGAAGTCTGGGAGAACATGCACTGCCACCACGTCTACCGCACCGACCCCGGCCACATCCTGCGCAGCGGCGCGCGCTGGCTGGGCGCGATGATGCTGCTGTCGCGCCACAACCCGGTGTCGCTGCTCGACAGCGCGCCGCTGAAGGACATGCTGGAGCGCACGCTGCAGTTCGACCGCATCCAGGACCACATCGACTCGGGCGCGCTGTACGCGGTCAGCGTCACCGCCTCGGGCTACACGACGGGCCAGAGCGTGTCCTTCTTCCAGGGCGGCTCGGGGCTGGAAGGCTGGGAGCGCAACCAGCGCATCGGCGCGGCGGTGTCGCTCAAGCTCGAC
Organism: uncultured Bordetella sp.; assembly: GCA_964587635.1. Lineage (GTDB taxonomy): Bacteria > Pseudomonadota > Gammaproteobacteria > Burkholderiales > SG8-39 > RBG-16-66-20. Next base: position 420 of record CAZPNH010000302.1, on the reverse strand, counting down.
TACCTGCTCGCCTCCAGCGCCCTGCCGTTCATCTTTCCCGCGGTCAAGGTGCACCGCGAATACTTCGGCGACGGCTCGGTGCGCCAGATCGCGCCCATCAGCCCGGCGCTGCACCTGGGCGCGGACCGCGTGCTCGTCGTCGGCACCGGGCGCCAGACGCCGGAGCAGGCGCGCGCGCGCTCCAACGTCTATCCGTCGGTGGCGCAGATCGCCGGCCATGCCCTGAACTCCATCTTCCTCGACGGGCTGTCGGTGGACCTGGAGCGCCTCGAGCGCATCAACCGCACGCTCAGGCTGATTCCGCCGGAGAAGCTGACCGAGGCGAACCTGCCACTGCGGCCGGTGAAGGTGCTGTTCATCTCGCCTTCGCAGCCGCTGGAGCGCATCGCGGCGCGCTTCGTGCACGAGCTGCCGGCGACC
>CAZPNH010000301.1:0-3820 GCA_964587635.1 uncultured Bordetella sp. | reverse complement strand
ACCGCCCCGCCGAGGTGGATACGCTGCTTGGCGACGCCGCGAAGGCGCGCCGGCGGCTGAAATGGAAGCCGCGCGTCACGTTCCGCGAACTGGTCGCCGAAATGGCGCGCGAGGACCTGAAGATCGCCGAGCGCGACGCGCTGATCAGCCGCCATGGCTACCGCGCGTACGGCGGTCGGGAGTAACGTTGGAGCGCGATGCCCGGATCTACGTCGCCGGTCATACCGGTCTCGCCGGCTCGGCGATCGTACGCGCGATCCGGCGCGCGGGACATTCGAACCTGGTGCTGCGCCGCCATGCGGAACTTGAATTGACCGATGCGCGAGCGGTGGCCGAGTTCTTCGAGCAGGAACGCCCCGAATATGTGTTCCTTGCCGCGGCCAAAGTCGGCGGCATTCTCGCCAACGACACCTATCCCGCGGAATTCATCCGCGAGAATCTGGCGGTCCAGCTGAACGTGATCCACGAAGCCTGGCGCGCGGGCGCCAGGCGCCTGTTGTTCCTCGGCTCCTCGTGCATCTACCCGCGCGACTGCCCGCAGCCGATGAAGGAGGAATACCTGCTGAGCGGGCCGCTCGAGCCGACCAACCAGGCCTATGCGATCGCCAAAATCGCCGGGGTGGAAATGTGCTGGTCCTACAACCGCCAGCATGGCACGCGCTTCCTCGCGGTCATGCCAACGAATCTTTATGGCCCCGGGGACAACTATGATCTCGAGTCGGCGCATGTGCTGCCGGCGCTGATTCGCAAGATGCACGAGGCGAAGCAACGTGGCGACCGTCAGGTTGCGGTATGGGGGACTGGCAATCCTCGCCGCGAGTTCATGTACAGCGACGACATGGCCGACGCCTGCAGCTTTCTGATGGAGTTGCCCGATGACCGCTTCTCGGCCCTCGTGCGTCCGGGCCTGGCGCCGGTGCTCAACATCGGTACCGGCTCGGATGTGACCATCCGCGAACTCGCGCACCTGGTGGCCGGGATCGTCGGCTTCACCGGCGAACTGCTATTTGATCCGTCCAGGCCGGACGGTACGCCACGCAAGCTCCTCGACGTGTCGCGCCTGGCGTCGATGTCGTGGCGCTCCGGCGTGGCCCTGAAAGATGGAATCTCGCTGGCCTACAAATCGTTCCAGTCGGAATCGGCAACGCAGAAAACACCGGTGGCTCAATGAATTCAAAACGCATCAGCGATCTCCCGCTCGGCCATATCGACTATTGCCAGATATGCGGGTCACGCGATCTCCAGCAGGTAATCGATCTCGGCTACAGCGCTCCCTGCGACTCATTGCGGACGGCGCAGCAGATGAAAGCCGGAGAGATCGCCTATCCCCTCAATCTGGTGCGCTGCCGTGGATGCGGACTGGTGCAGATCGACCACGTGGTCGACCCGAAGGAACTTTTTTTCCCCGACTATCCTTATCGCAGCGGGATCACCGAAACGCTTCGGCGCAATCTCCACGCTATGGCGGCGCACGTCTCGAAGCGCGTCGGCCTCCCCGCCGAATCCCTGGTGATCGACATCGGCTCGAACGACGGCACCATCCTGGAAGGTTTCAAGGCCGCTGGAATGCGGGTGCTGGGCGTGGAGCCGACGAAGATCGCGCAGATCGCCGTGGCCAACGGAATTCCGACGGTGAACGCGTTCTTCGACCGCGAGCTCGTACAACGCGTCGTTGCGGAGCATGGCAACGCGGGGTTGGTCACGGCCGCCAACGTGTTTGCCCACGTGAACAAGCTGGGCAGCCTGCTTGACGGGATCGGCGAACTGCTGCGCGAAGGCGGGTATTTCGTCAGCGAGTCGCATTACATGCTCTCGATACTGGAAACCCTTCAGTACGACTCGATCTATCACGAACACCTGCGCTTCTATCTGCTCAAGCCGCTGCAGTTGCTGTTCCAGTCGCAAGGCTTCACGCTGGTAGACGCGGAGCGCATCCCGAACTACGGCGGATCCATCCGGGTGTACGCCCGCAAGGGAGAGGGGCATCCGGTCGAGCCGCGGGTCCTCGAGATGGTCGCCGCGGAGGAGCGGCAGGGAGCCTATGCGGAACAAACGTATACCCGCTTCGCTGAACGGGTCCGCAGTTCGATGCGTCAGATCCGCTCGCTGCTGACCCGGCTCGCGGACGAGGGCAAGCGCGTCGTCGGCGTCGGCTGCCCGGGCCGCGCGGTCACGCTGCTGGCCTATTGCGGGATCTCCCCCGATCTCATGCCCTATATCGCCGAGCAGTCCAGCTCGCTCAAGCTGGGCATGTTCACCCCAAGCACCCATATCCCGATCAGAGACGAGGCAGAGATGCTCGCGGAGCAACCTGACTATGCGTTCATCCTTTCGTGGCATTACGCCGAACCGATCATCCGCGGCCTGAAACAGAAGGGCCTGCGCTCGAAGATCATCGTTCCGCTGCCGGAACCGCGGGTCCTGGACTGAGGTGACACGAGTCCTGGTTTGCGTCCCCGGCGTGCCGCACAAGAGCCGCGGCGCGAGCAGCGTCCTGTTCTACCACTATATCGACCAGCTCAAGCGCGCCGGCTTCAACGTACTGTGCCTTCTCCTTATCGAACGCGACGCTCAAGGCGATTGGGATGCGGCGACGTTCAAGGATGAAGTCTCGGAGGCGGGCCGCTGCGAGGTTGAAATCGCCGTGCTCGATTATCTATTGCGCTTCGATAGGTTCACCGGGGCCACCAGGCCCGGCTCGCTGCCCTCCGCTTCGCGCCAGCGCGCGTTGGCGTTCAAGGCCGACTGGGTACTGTGCTTCGACCTCGGCGCGCTCGCCGTCGCGAAGCGTGCCGGCCTCGGCGGGCGCTGGCTGGTATGGCTGGGCGACCTGGCCTATCAGGCAATTTGGGCGCACGCCCGGTACGACGCGATGGAAGACTGGCGAGCCTTCTTCAGAATGCCGAAGATCTGGCTGATCTGCCGCCGCTGGAGGGCCGCGTACCGCCGGCTGCTTGCCGACGCCGATTTTGTTGTTGTCTCGTCGGGCTCCTCGGAGGCCGTGGTAAAGGCGCTGGGCGTGCCCTCTGCCCGGTATCTGCCTTATCCCTGGCCGGTGGACAAGCCGTTCCGGCCGGTCGCGGCGTTCGGACCGCGTGGTGATCAGCCGTGTTTCCTGTTCTGTGGAACGCTGAGCGGCCTGGGTTCGCGTTCCGCGCTGCACTATTTGCTGGGGGAGCTCTACCCGCGGCTGCTGCGCCTCTGGGGGCAAGGCGGATTCCGGATCCTGATCACCGGCGCGCGCTCTTTGCCGCCATGGGCGATGGCGTCGATCGGGAACAAGCGTGAGATCGTATTCGAGGGTTTCGTCGACGATCTGTATGCGCGCATGGACCAGTGCCACGCCGCGATCGTGCCTATCGATGTGCCGGTTGGAAATCGCAGCCGCATCGTGACCGCAATGGGATACGGACTGCTTGTCATCGCGCATCCAAACACGGCGCTCGGCAATCCTGCGCTGGTCGCGGGCGAGACCTGCCTGCTCGCCAGCGCACCGGAAGACTTTGCGAACCATATGAAGAGCGCGTACGAGGATCCCCGCATGGCCGAACGCATCGAGCGCGCCGCTCGCAAGGCCTACGACCATCTGTTTGCGCCGCAGGCCGCGGGGCTACTCCTCGTCAATCACATAAAGGCCCTGTCTTGACGCGCATCGGCATCATCGGCCTGGGTTTCGGCGCCGCGGTGCAGCTTCCTGCATTTCGCGCGCTGCCCGGTGTCGAAGTCGTTGCCTTGGGCGGCCGCCGGCCCGGGAAGGCGCGCGATCTTGCGGCGCGGACGGGGATCCCGCTCGGCGGATCCATCGATGATGTGTTCGGCG
>CAZPNH010000300.1:0-3833 GCA_964587635.1 uncultured Bordetella sp. | reverse complement strand
CGTCGGCGTCGAGCGTCTTGCGGTCCATGCGCATCGGGATGTACTCGTTTTTCGCCCAGGCCTCGGTGAAAGCGTCGTAGTGCGGCGAGAGGATGTTGCCCGACTGGCCGCCGGAATGGATGTAGAGCGACTTCTCCAGGTCCGAGAGGTCGTAGATGGCGCGCAGGCTGGGCGCGTGGCGGTTGGCGAAGGGCCGCGCTTCGTCGTTCAGGTTGTTGCGTCCCACGTCCACCGTGTATGCATCGCCGGGCGAAGGCACGCTGATGTCGAACAGTTTCGCCAGCAGCGGCTGGCGGCCGAAGGGCCGATGCTCGTGCAGCGCGACATGCGCGTCGCCCCAGCGCCAGCGCGCGGCGTCCCCGCCGTAGCGCTTGCGCAGGTCGGCGAGCGCCGCGTCCAGCGACACGGCGAGCACTTCCTCGCAGGTCTCGACCGCGGGCGTGCGCACGTCGTCGCACCAGCGCGCCTGGTCCGCGTCCCCCGAGAGCACGGCATTGGTGAAGATGGCGCGCGACTGCCAGTTGGCGTTGAACGCGTCGCCGAGTTCATCGGCATAGAGGGCGCGCGCCAGTTCGCGCCACCAGGCCCAGGCGATGAGCGGTTCGGCGCGGTCCGCCGCCATCGCGCCGTCCCACTTGGCGAGCAGCGCTAGCGCCCGGCGCGCGTCTTCGCTGCGCGGCCGCGTGGCGAGCAGTTTCGGCAGCAACTCGCGCATCGCCAGCGACACCACGTCGGCCTGGATGCGCGCGAAGCTCTCCACGGTGTGCTTCGGCGTGGCGTCCAGCAGCTGCTGGATGCGGTCGGCGCGGTAGGGCGGCTGCCATTCCGAGCTGATGAAGGGCGCATAGCCGGGCGGGGTGATGCGGTGGTTGGCGGTCACGATGGCGCCGCTCGCCGGATTGAAGCTGCGCGGCAATTGCTCGAAGGGGATGCTGCCGTCCCAGTCGTATTTCGCCAGCCAGCCCGGCGCCGGCGCCATGCCCTTCAGGTCGTTGGCGGGTTTCCTCACCGGCACGCGGCCGGCGGCGACGAAGCCGATGTTGCCCTCGATGTCGGCGTAGACCATGTTCTGCTGCGGCGACTGGAAGTCGCGCGCCGCCGCGAGGAAGCCGTCCCACTCGCGGGCGCGCGCCATGCCGAGCGACGACTGCATGGTGCGGTCGTCGTCGGCGAGCGCGGTCCAGGCGAAAGCGATGACGTGCCCGCGCGGCGCATCGTCCTTGGCCGAGCGCACCACGTCCGAGATCACCGGGCCGTGCCGCGAGATGCGCACGCGCAGCTTCTCCGGTTCCGCGCCCTTCACCTTGATGGTCTCTTCGATCACCTGGAATTGCCGCGGGCCGTCGGGCGCGAGGTAGCCGCCCGCCGCGTCCAGCTTTTCGATGTACAGGTCCTGCACGTCCGGCCCGGTGTTTGTGAAACCCCAGGCGATGCGTTCGTTGCGCCCGAGCGTGACGCCCGGCACGCCGGGCAGCGTGGCGCCGATGACGTTCATGCCGGGCGCGGACAGGTGCGCGAAATACCAGACCGGCGGCGCGGAGAGGCCGAGGTGCGGATCGTTGGCGAGCAGCGGCTTGCCGCTCGCGCTGCGCTCGCCCGACACCACCCAGTTGTTCGAGCCGAGGCCTTCATTGTCGTGCGCGAACTGCGCGAGCTGCACCGCGTCGCGCTCCATCGAGCCGTAGAGTTCCTTCAGGTCGGGGAGCGCCGGCGGCTGCTCGCCGGGATACGGCGGCAGGAACTGGTTTATGCGCGCGAGCGTCAGCGTCTTGGCGAGCCGCATGCGCAGCAGTTCGCTGCGCCAGTTGCCGCCCAAATCCCAGGCCATCATCTTCACCCAGGCCACCGAATCGACAGGCGACCAGGGCTCAGGGCGCGCGCCGGTCAGCCAGAACTCCACGGGCAGCATCGGATTGCCGGCAAGAAAAGCGTTCACGCCCGCGGCATAGGCATCGAGCAGCCGGCGCGTTTCGGAATCGAGCTTGCGCAGGTTCGCTTCGGCCGCGCGCCGCACGCCGAGCGTGCGCAGGAAGCGGTCGGTTTCCAGCGCGCCCGCGCCGAGGATCTCGGCGAGGCGCCCCGCCGCGATGCGTCGGCTCATTTCCATCTGCCAGAGCCGGTCCTGCGCGTGCACGTAGCCCATGGCGAAGCTCGCGTCGTCCAGGCTGGCGGCGAATATGTGCGGGATGCCGTAGCGGTCGCGCATGATTTCCACCGGCGCGCCGAGTCCGGCAATACGGATTTCGCCCTGGGTCTGCGGCAGCGATTGGCGCAGGGTGAACCAGGCCCCGGCCAGCAGCAGCGCGGCGAGCAGAGCCGTATAGACGAGGAAACGTAAAAATCGTCGCATTTAGGGAAGAATACTCGCGAAACACCCTCGCGGGCCTCGGACACTCGCATGCCGCACCGCCGCAAATCTGCTATGGTGCAGTGAGATGCTCTACGACTGGTACGAAGCGCAGCACGCGATGCTCGGGCCCTGGCGGATCGCCGCCGAAGCGGCGCGCGGCTGGTATGGCCATCCGTTCAGCCCGCTCTCCTATTCGCCGATCGCGCGCAGGGTCACCGCCGGCAGCGAGTTGTTCCTGCGCCTCACACAGCGCTACGAGAAGCCCGCCTGGAACATCGACAGCGCCGTGGTGGACGGCAAGGAAGTGGCGATCGAAGCCGTCACCGAACTCGACAAGCCGTTCTGCAAGCTGGTGCATTTCCGCCGCGCGCTGGAGGGAAAAGGCGCCGCGCGCCGCAACGACCCGCGCGTGCTGCTGGTGGCGCCGCTCTCGGGCCACCATGCCACGCTGCTGCGCGACACCGTGCGCGCGCTGCTGCCCGAGCACGAAGTGTGGATCACCGACTGGGTGGACGCGAGGATGGTGCCGCTTTCCTCCGGGCCGTTCCATCTCGCCGACTATGTCGACTACGTGCGCGAATTCATCACGCTGCTGACCGATCCGCGCCAGCCGAACCTGAACGTGATCTCGGTATGCCAGCCGACGGTGCCGGTGCTGTGCGCGCTCGCGCTGATGGCGGAAGACGGCGCGCCGAACCAGCCGAAGACGATGGTGATGATGGGCGGGCCGATCGATGCCCGCAAAAGCCCGACCGCGGTCAACAACCTCGCCACGCAGAAGCCCTATTCGTGGTTCGAGCAGAACGTGATCCAGCGCGTGCCGAACCGGTATCCCGGCTACATGCGGCGCGTCTACCCGGGCTTCCTGCAGCACCTCGGCTTCGTGGCGATGAATCCGTCGCGCCACATGAACGCGCACTGGGACTACTTCAACCACCTGCTGAACGGCGAGGAGAACGCGGCGGAGAAGCACCGCGATTTCTACGACGAGTACAACGCGGTGCTCGACCTGCCCGCCGAGTACTACCTCGACACCATCAAGTCCGTGTTCCAGGATTTCGCGCTGCCCAAGGGGCGCATGTTCATCCGCGACCGGCTGGTGCGGCCGCAGGAAATCCGCGACACCGCGCTGCTGACCATCGAGGGCGAGCTGGACGACATCTCCGGCAACGGCCAGACCGAGGCCGCGCACCTGCTGTGCCTGAACATTCCGCGCGAGCGGCGCGAACACTACGTCGCGCCGGGCGCCGGCCACTACGGCATCTTCGCCGGCCGGCGCTGGCGCGAAACCATCTGCCCGAAGGTCGGCAACTTCATTCGCAAGTTCGCCTAGCTAGAGCTCGTAGCTGGTTCCTGCCTTGTCCATCACGGTCTTCTCCACCATCTCTCGCGACAGGTTGGGCGCGAACAGCTCGATGAAGTCGTAGGCATAGCGCCGCGGGGTGGGGGCGCGGGGGGGGGCGCGCCGCGGGGGGGGGGTGGG
>CAZPNH010000299.1:0-3852 GCA_964587635.1 uncultured Bordetella sp. | reverse complement strand
GTGACGAGATCCACGCCGCACGCGAGCCGGTCGATGCCCTGGCAGATCGCGGCGATGCGGAAGAGGTTGTAGGCCATGTAGTAATCCCACACCGACGGCTCGATGCGCTTGCGGCCGGTGCGCTTGAAGTACAGGTCGACGTATTCGCGCTCGGTCGGGATGCCCAGCTCCGCCAGCGGCAGGCCCTCGATGCCGCGGAATTTCCCCGGCGGGATGTGCCAGCTCATGCAATGGTAGGAGAAATCCGCCAGCGGATCGCCCAGCGTCGAGAGCTCCCAGTCGAGCACCGCGAGCATCTTCGGCTCGGTCGGGTGGAACACCGTGTTGTCCAGCCGGTAGTCGCCGTGCACGATCGTCGTTTCGTCCGTCGCCGGCACGTTCTTCGGCAGCCAGGCGATAAGGTTGTCCATCGCCTCGATTTTCTGCGTCTCGGAGGCGATGTACTGCTTGCTCCAGCGCCCGACCTGGCGCTCGATGTAGCTGCCGGCCTTGCCGAAGTCCTCCAGCCCGACCGCCTTGTAGTCGACGCCGTGCAGCAGCGCGATGACGCGGTTCAGTTCGTCCCAGATGGCGTGGCGCTCGCTCTTCGACATCCCCGGCAGCGACTGGTCCCACAGCACGCGGCCCTCGACGCAGTCCATCACGTAGAACGCCGTGCCGATCACCGATTCGTCCTCGCACAGCACGTAGGGCCGTGCCACCGGGAAACCCACCGAGTGCAATGCCTTGATCACCTTGTATTCGCGGTCCACCGCGTGCGCCGAGGGCAGCAGCTTGCCGGGCGGCTTCTTGCGCAGCGCGTAGCGCTTGCCGCCCGCGGTGAGGCGGTAGGTCGGGTTCGACTGCCCGCCCTTGAACTGCTCGATTTCCAGCGGCCCCCGGAGGCCGTCGATGCGGTCCTGCAAAAATTCCTGCAGGCGCCCCGCATCCAGGCGATGGCGCTCTTCGACGGGCTTTACGCCGATGAAAAGATCGGACATGGGGCGGCAATCCTAAACTGAAACTGTAGAATCCGCTGCAATTCCATGAAAGTGATTTCAACCACAGCGGCGGCCGCATTGCTGCGCGACGGCATGACGGTGTCCACCTCCGGCTTCACCGGTTCGGGACATCCGGAAGGCATCACCAGCGCGATCGAGAAGCGCTTCCTCGAGACCGGCGCGCCGCGCGGTCTGACGCTCATCTACGCCGCGGGCCAGGGCGACCGCGCGACGCGCGGCACCGCCCACTTCGGCCGCGAGGGCCTGGTGAAGCGGATCATCGGCGGCCACTGGGGCGCGGCGCCCTGCCTGGGCGCGCTCGCGGTGGCGAACAAGGTCGAAGCCTACAACTGGCCGCAGGGCGTGATCGCGCAGCTCTACCGCGCCATCGCCGGCGGCAAGCCCGGCGTCATCTCGCAGATCGGCCTGCATACCTTCATCGATCCGCGCCACGACGGCGGGCGCCTGAACGCGAGAACCACCGAGGAACTGGTCGAACTCATCACGCTGCGCGGCCGCGAATATCTCTTCTACCCGTCGCTGCCGATCCACTGCGCGATCCTGCGCACCACCTCGGCCGACGCCGACGGCAACCTCAGCATGGAAGAGGAGCCGCATTACAACGACGTGCTGCCGCTCGCGCAGGCGGCGCACAACTCGGGCGGCATCGTCATCGCGCAGGTGAAGCGCTTGAAACCTGCCGGATCCATCCACCCGATGCAGGTGAAGGTGCCGGGCATCCTGGTGGACTACGTGGTGGTCGCCGAGAATCCAGAGGACCACTGGCAGACCTACGGGGAAGAATTCAATCCCGCCTATTGCGGAGACGAAAGATCCTCGACCAGGCAAAGTAGATCGATTCCACTGGATCTGCGCAAGATCGTGCAGCGGCGCGCGGTGTTCGAGCTGCTCAAGTGGAGGCATGCGAGCGGGCGCAAGCCGGTGGTGAACCTCGGCGTCGGCATGTCCTCCGGCGTCGGCGAAGTGGCCAACGAGGAAGGACTCTCGGATTTCGTCATGACCGTGGAATCGGGCCCGATCGGCGGCGTGCCCGCGCAGTTCCCTTCCTTCGGCGCTTCGGCGAACCCGGACGCCATCGTCTCGCACGCCGAGCAGTTCGTCTTCTACGACGGCGGCGGGCTCGACCTCACCTTCCTCGGCCTGGCGGAAATGGACGTGGATGGCAACGTCAACGTCTCCAAGTTCGGCGACCGCGTCGCGGGCGTCGGCGGCTTCGTCAACATCACGCAGACCGCCAAGGAGCTGGTGTTCATGGGCTCGCTCACCGCGAAGGGGCTGGAAGTGCGCGCGGCCGGCGGCCGGCTGGAGATCCTGCGCGAAGGCGCGGTGAAGAAGGTGGTGCCGAAAGTCGAGCACCTGTCCTTCAACGGCGCCTACGCCGGGCGCCTCGGCACCAAGGTCCTCTACCTGACCGAGCGCGCGGTGTTCGAGCTGCGCGGCGGGCGCCTGACGCTCACCGAAATCGCGCCGGGCATCGATCTGGAGCGCCAGGTGCTCGCGCTGCTCGCCGCGCCGGTGCCGGTCGCGCCCGACCTGAAGACCATGGACGCGCGCATCTTCACGGATGCGCCGATGTTTGCAGCCAGAACGTAACCGGCCCGTCGTTCACCAGGCTGACTCTCATGTCGGCGCCAAAGATTCCGGCTTTTACGCTTAAATTCTTTTCACTCGAGAGAAAAACAAAACGTTCGAACAGGCGCCTGCCTTCTTCCGGTACCGCCGCCGTTGAAAATCCCGGCCGGGTGCCCTTCTTCGTATCCGCGGCGAGCGTGAACTGGGGCACCGCGAGCAGTTCGCCCTTGATGTCCAGCAGCGAAAGATTCATCTTGCCGTCCGCATCCGGGAATATCCGGTAGCCGAGCACGCGCTCGACCAGCCGCTCGGCCTGCGCCTCGCTGTCGCCGCGCTCCACGCCTACCAGCGCGAGGATGCCGCGCCCGATGGCGCCGACGACCCTGCCGTCGACCTCGACGCGCGCCTCGGTCACGCGTTGAATGAGTGCAATCACGCGAGCGTGATCCTTGCTAAGCGGGAATGTCGGGAACGAGCAGGATTTTGAGCCGTGAAATCGAATCCTTGAGGATCAGCTTGCGCTTCTTGAAGCGCCGCAGCTGGAGCGGGTCCTGGTCGGGATGCTCCGACAGCCGGGCGATCACGTCGTCGAGATCCTGGTGCTCGATTTCGAGGGCGGCAATGCGCCCCTCGATCTGCATCCGCTCTTCCTCGGTCAGCGAGTGGTTTCCCAAAGCCTCCCCTCCTCGGTGCACCGTTTCAGACGGGAACTACTCCCGCTTCCTGACAACTTCTTGCGGCTGTCCGGCGGCAGCCGGTGTGACAAACGTCATCGCCTGCCGGGCGTCCTTCGCGCATCCTATAATACTTATCTAGGAGAAGGGAACGGCGGCACGCGCAATGCGTCGCAACGACCACGACGTCACCAACAGCATCCGCACCACCGACCTGAAGCAAGTGTCGGCGGAGGTGATGCGCTTGTTTCACGGCCTCTACAACGGCGCGCCCTCGGACCCGATCGAGCGCGCCTTCGCCGACCTGGGGCGCTTGTACACCGGCGAGCACCCCGATTACCTGCCCTGCGACACGGAATACCACGACGTCCAGCACGTGCTCGACGTCACGCTTGCCATGGCGCGCCTGATGGACGGCTACGAACGCAGCCGCAATGGCCTGCCGGCGCTGCCCGCCGCCGCCTTCGCGCTCGGCGTGATCATCGCGCTGTTCCACGACTTCGGCTACCTGCGCAAGCGCGGCGACCGGCGCCACCGCTACGGGGCCGAATACACGCTCACCCACGTCACGCGCGGCTCCAAGCACCTGCTCGGCTACCTGCCGA
>CAZPNH010000298.1:0-3859 GCA_964587635.1 uncultured Bordetella sp. | reverse complement strand
CGCGAGCGAGATCGAGAACGCGGTGGATGGCGTGGGCGGCAATTTCTTCGCCGCCGACCTGCCGGCCATCCGCGCGCGCCTCGAGCAGGTGGGCTGGGTGCGGCACGTCGACGTGCGGCGTGTGTGGCCGGACCGCATCGAGGTCCGGTTGGAAGAACACGTCGCCTTCGCGCGCTGGGGCGACAGCGGCCTCGTGAACACTTTCGGCGAGCCTTTCGCCGCCGACATCGAGAAGGGAGGCGACGCGCAACTGCCGCTGTTCGCGGGGCCCGCAGGGACGGAGGGCGAACTCTCGCGCCGCTACCGGCGCTTCGTCGAGCTGCTGGCTCCGCTGGGCGACATGCCGGACCGCGTTGTGCTGACGCCGCGCTTCGCCTGGCAGCTGCGCCTCGCGGGCGGCCTGAATCTCGAACTCGGGCGCGATGGCGCCGAGCCGGTGGAGGAGCGGCTGGCGCGCTTCGTCGCCGCCTACGCGGATTCGATCGGACGCCTGCCCAAGCGCGACGGGGCGGCGGCGGACAAGCAGCGCAACGTGGACCTTCGCTACCCGAACGGCTTCGCGCTGCGCGTCGCCGGCTGGAAGGGCTGACCGATGGCGAAAGAGAACCGCAACCTCGTCGTCGGCCTGGACATCGGCACCTCCAAGGTGGCGGCGCTGGTGGCCGAGCTCGGGCCCGACGGCACGCTGGAAGTGCTCGGCATGGGCAACCACGAGTCCAAGGGCCTCAAGAAGGGCGTGGTGGTCAACATCGAGTCCACGGTCGCCGGCATCCAGCGCGCGCTGGAAGAAGCCGAGCTCATGGCCGACTGCAAGATCGCCTCGGCCTTCACCGGCATCGCCGGCAGCCACATCCGCAGCTTCAATTCCACCGGCATGGTGGCGGTGAAGGACAAGGAAGTCAGCGCGATCGACGTGGAGCGGGCGGTCGAGACGGCGAAGGCGGTGAACATCCCGACCGACCAGCAGATCCTGCACGTGCTGCGCCAGGAATTCATCATCGACGGACAGGAGGACGTGCGCGAGCCGGTCGGCATGTCCGGCGTGCGCCTTGAAGTCAAGGTGCACATCGTCACCGGCGCGGTGTCGGCGGCGCAGAACATCGTCAAGTGCGTGCGGCGCTGCGGCCTGGACGTGAACGACCTGATCCTGCAGCCGCTCGCCTCCGCGCGCGCGGTGCTTTCGGACGACGAGAGGGACCTCGGCGTCTGCCTGGTGGACATCGGCGGCGGCACCACGGACCTCGCGATTTTCACCCACGGCGCGATCCGCCATACCGCGGTGATCCCGATCGCGGGGGACCAGATCACCAACGACATCGCCATGGCGCTGCGCACGCCGACCGCCGAGGCCGAGGCGATCAAGACGCGCCACGGCGTGGCGCTGCGCCAGCTCGCCGACCCGAACGAGATGATCGAGGTGCCCGGCATCGGCGACCGCGCGCCGCGCGTGATGTCGCGCCAGACGCTCGCCGAGGTGATCGAGCCGCGCGCCGAAGAACTGTTTTCGCTCGTGCAGCAGGTGCTGCGCGAATCCGGCTACGAGGAGCTGCTGTCCTCCGGCATCGTGCTCACGGGCGGCAGCTCGATGATGCAGGGCATGGTGGAGCTGGGCGAAGAGATCTTCCACATGCCTGTGCGCATCGGCCTGCCGAAGTACCAGGGCGGCCTCGCCGACGTGGTGCGCAGCCCGCGCTATGCCACCGCCATGGGCCTGCTGCTCGAGGGCGCCTCCCAGCTGCAGCAGGGGCGCGTCGCCAAGCAAAGCGGCTCCGTCACGGCCGTATTCGGACGGATGCGCGACTGGTTCCAGAGGAATTTTTGATGGGCAGTGTTACGTACGTCAACCGGCAAGGAGAAAAAAATGTTCGAAATCGTCAATGAGCAGGCAGTAGGGCCCGTGATCAAGGTGATCGGCGTCGGCGGCGCAGGCGGCAACGCCGTCGATCACATGATCGAGCAGGGCGTGGAAGGCGTCGAGTTCTACGCTGTGAACACCGACGCGCAGGTGCTCGCCCGCAGCAAGGCGCGCAACCAGATCCAGCTCGGCACCAGCGGGCTGGGCGCAGGCGCCAAACCCGAGGAGGCGCGCACCGTGGCGCTCGCCGACCGCGAGCGGCTGGAAGAAACGCTCGCGGGCTCGCACATGGTGTTCATCACCGCGGGCATGGGCGGCGGCACCGGCACCGGCGCAGGGCCCGTGATCGCGGAAGTCGCTCGCTCGCTGGGCATCCTCACGGTGGCCGTGGTCACCAAGCCCTTCACCTGGGAAGGCTCCAAGCGCATGAAGATCGCCGAAGCCGGCATCGAGGAACTGGCGCCGCACGTCGATTCGCTGATCGTGATCCTCAACGACAAGCTGGAAGAGGTGCTGGGCGACGACGTCACGCAGGAAGACGCCTTCGAAGCGGCCGACGACGTGCTCAACAACGCCGTCGCGGGCATCGCCGAGATCATCAATCAGCCCGGCCTGGTGAACGTGGACTTCCAGGACGTGCGCACGGTGATGACCGAGCAGGGCATGGCGATGATGGGTTCGGCCGCCTCGAGCGGGGTCGACCGCGCGCGCATCGCCGCCGAGCAGGCGATCGCGTGCCCGCTGCTGGAAGGGGTCAACCTGGCCGGCGCGCGCGGCGTGCTGGTGAACATCACCGCGTCGCGCACCAGCCTCAAGCTGCGCGAGACCAAGGAGGTGATGAACACCATCCGCGCTTTCGCCGCGGAGGACGCGACCATCATCTACGGCGGCGTCTACGACGATACGCTCGGCGAGGACCTCCGGGTCACCGTCGTCGCGACCGGGCTCGGACAGCCGCTCGGCGTGCGCCAGCAGAAGCCGCAGCTCGTGATGTCGCAGAAGACCGGCACCGACAACCAGGCGGTGGCGATGCCGGGCACGGCGCCGGACTACAACGCGATGGCGGATACGCCGGCGGTGTTCCGCAAGCGCGATCGCGCGGCGCAGGTCGAGGCGCTCACCAACAGCGGTGTCGAGAAGTACGACATTCCGGCTTTCCTGCGCAAGCAGGCGGACTAGCGGAACGACCGGGCTGGCTGCTCGCCCCCACCCTTGCCGGGGGGGCGAGCGGCTATTCCTGCCGTATCGCTTGGTAGAATCGCACCAGTCATGCTGCGCCAACGAACCCTGAAATCGACCGCCAGCGCCACCGGCGTGGGTCTGCACACGGGCCAGAAGGTGCGCATGTCGCTGCGGCCGGCGCAACCGGACACCGGGGTGGTGTTCCGGCGCCTGGACCTGCCTTCGGCGCCCGCGATTCCGGCGCGCGCCGACTTGGTGGGCGAGACCCGCCTGTGTTCCTGCCTGGTGATCGGCGAGACCAAGGTCTACACCATCGAACACCTGATGTCGGCGCTGGCGGGCCTGGGCATCGACAACGCTTACGTGGACCTCGACGGACCCGAAGTGCCGATCATGGACGGCAGCGCCGCGCCCTTCGCCCTGCTGATCCAGCAGGCGGGCATCGAGGAGCAGGGCGCGCCCAAGCGCTTCCTGCGCGTGAAAAAGCGCATCGAGGCGAAGGACGGCGACAAATGGGCCGTGCTCGAGCCCTACGAGGGATTCAAGCTGTCCTTCTCCATCGTCTACGACCACCCGGTGATCGAGAAATCGAATACCTCGCTCACGGTGGATTTTGCCGTGACTTCGTATTTGAAGGAGGTCGCGCGCGCCCGCACCTACGGCTTCATGCACGATGTCGAGGACCTGCGCGACGTCGGCCTGGCGCTGGGCGGCGGGCTCGAGAATGCCGTGGTGCTGGACGAGCATCGCGTGCTGAACGCCGAGGGCCTGCGCTACGGCGACGAATTCATCCGCCACAAGATCCTGGACGCCATCGGCGAC
>CAZPNH010000297.1:0-3860 GCA_964587635.1 uncultured Bordetella sp. | reverse complement strand
CTGGCAGCTCACGTGGACGGTGACGGTGCCATGCTCGGTAAATTTCACCGCATTGCCCGCGAGGTTGACCAGCACCTGCCGCAGACGGTGCGCATCTCCGCGCACCGCCGGCGGCACCTCGGGCATGATCGACACCACGAACTCCACGCCCTTGGCCGCCGCCTGCGATGACAGGATGCGGCAGGTGCTGTTCACAAGGGCGTGCAGGTCGAAGTCAGTGCGCTCGAGCACCAGCTTGCCGGCCTCGATCTTGGAGAAATCGAGCACCTCCTCCACCAGGCCGAGCATCACGCGCGAAGAACTGCGAAGCGTCTGCAGCATGTCGGCCTGCTCACGCGAGAGGGACGTGTCGCGCAGCAGATCCGACATGCCAATGATGGCGTTCAGCGGCGTCCTGAGTTCGTGGCTCACCACCGATACGAAGCGGCGCTTGGCCTGGTTCGCCGCTTCGGCGCGCGCCACCGCGTCGAACATGCGATTCACCAGCGACAGGACGTACAGACTGAGCGCAACGAGGCCGAGGGCCAGCCCACCGGCCACAAACAGGTGTTGCTGCCAAAACGCGGTGGTTGCCACCACGGCGGCGAACGCGGCCAGACTGACGCCGAGGGAGCCCAGCAGATAAGCTGCGCCATAACGGAAGCCGTTGGCCAGGGTGACCCAGACAAACACCAGGAACAACGCCAGTGCCTGGTCGCCGTAGTACCACATCGCGATTCCGGAGGTGGCAATGTCCGCCACCAGCGCGATGCAACGCCGAAGGTGAGACACGCTGTTCGAACCAAGAATCCAGGCAAGGAGGGCCACCGAGAACACCAGGTAGCTCGCGAAAACGATGTAGTGAAACTCGAGGGACTGCCAGTCGAATACGGCGAGGCCCTCAGGCAAGAGATAGGCGCCCAGCAACGCAGCGATGACCACCCGGACGATGCCCTGCTCATGCTCCGTGTCCGGTCGCGCCGCAAGGCGCACTCGCACCGCCGAAACAAGTTTGCGCAAGGCCTGCACTACGCGCCCCCTTGCTCGGTTGCCGGGTCCTGCAGGTCGCCCTGCACTTCGAGAACCCTCTCGCTCATGCCAAGGAACGCGTCCACCAGATTCGGGTCGAAATGCTTGCCGCGCTGCGCGCGCACGTATTCGAGCGCGTCGGCCGGCTTCCAGGCCTTCTTGTAGGGGCGCACCGACGTCAGCGCGTCGTATACGTCGGCCACGGCGACGATGCGCGCGCACAGCGGTATGTGGTCGCCGTCCAGGCCGCTCGGGTAGCCCTTGCCGTCGTAGCGCTCGTGGTGGCCGAGCGCGATGAGCGCGCCCATGCGCACGTACTTGGACGCGCTGCCCTTGAGGATTTCGTGGCCGATCACCGGGTGGCGCTGCATCGTGCCCCACTCCGTGTCATCTAGCCGCGCCGGCTTGAGGAGGATGCCGTCCGGGATGCCGATTTTTCCAATGTCATGCAGCGGCGCCGCCAGCTCTATGGTCTCGGCCTCGTCGCGCTCGAGGCCGACCGCGTTGGCGATCAGGCGCGAATAGCGCGCCATGCGGATCAGGTGGTAGCCGGTCTCCTCGTCGCGGAACTCGCCCGCGCGCGCGAGGCGCAGCAGCGTTTCCTTCTCGCGTTCGCGGATTTCGCGCGTTGCCTCGTCGACCATGCCCTCGAGCAGGCGCCGCTTGTCCTCCAGCGCCAGCTGCTGGCGGCGCAGGGTCAGCAGGTTGCGGCAGCGCGCCAGGCATTCCCGCGCGTCCACCGGCTTGGTCAGGAAATCGGTTATCCCGGCGTCCAGTGCGGCGTAGCGCACCTTCTTGTCGTCCTGGCTGGTGACCATGACGATCGGCACGTGCTCGTAGCCCGGCAGCGAGCGCAGGCGGCCGACCAGCTCGATGCCGTCCATGTCCGGCATCATGAAGTCGACCAGCACCAGGTCGGCGACATGGCGCGTCGCCCACACCACGGCATCCACGGGCCGCGCGAATCCTTCGACCACCACCCGCTCGTCGAGGCTGCGCACCACCTGCTCGAGGATGGCACGGCCGGTGGACTGGTCGTCCACCACCATGACCGTATTGCGCGCCGCGGGCAGCAGGTGAATCTGCGCCTTGGCCATCGAGCCTCCACTCCGGAAATTGCGTCGAGACTACGCCCCGCCCCAGGGGATGTCCAGCGAATAGGGCCGTCCTTTTACAAACGTTTTCGCTGTGTCGCACGGGCGCCTGGTGCCGGAAGTGGGACTCGAACCCACACGCTTTTAACGGCGGCGGATTTTGAGTCCGCTGCGTCTACCAATTCCGCCATTCCGGCCGGGAGCAGGATTCTATAATGCGGCGCGATGAAGCTCGACGAATTTGACTATGAACTGCCGCCGCAACTCGTTGCCCAGCATCCGGCAAGGGAGCGCGGCGCCAGCCGTCTGCTGCACCTGGACGGCAACAGCGGCGCGCTCAAGGACCTGGCGTTCGCCGATCTGCCGGAACTGGTGGACGCGCGCGACGTCCTGGTGCTCAACGACACGCGCGTGATCAAGGCGCGGCTGTTCGGCGCCAAGGCGAGCGGCGGCAAAATTGAACTCTTCATCGAGTGCATGCTCGGCGGGCACGAGGCGCTCGCGCTTATGCGCACGTCGCATGCGCCGAAGCCCGGCACGCAGCTGGTCGTCGGCGACGGCGTGGCGGCGACCGTCTTGGGACGCGAGGAAGACCTCTACCGCGTGCGGTTCTCGGAGCCGGTCGCGCAGGTACTCGAGCGCTGCGGCAGCGTGCCCTTGCCGCCCTACATCACGCATGAGGCGGGTCCCGAGGACACCGAGCGCTATCAGACGGTCTATGCGAGCCAGCCCGGCGCCGTGGCGGCGCCGACCGCGGGCCTGCATTTTGACCAGGCGATGCTGCAGAAAATCCGCGACAAAGGCGCCGGGATTGCCACCGTCACGCTGCACATCGGCGCCGGCACCTTCCAGCCGATCCGCACCGAGGAAATCGAGGACCATCGCATGCACCGCGAGCGTTACGAGGTGCCGCCCGGGACAGCTGCCGCGACCGAGGGCCGCCGCGTGCTGGCCGTCGGCACCACTTCCCTGCGCGCGCTGGAGAGTGCGGCCTTGAACGGCGCTGCCTCGGGCGAGACGGATTTGTTCATTTATCCCGGATTCCGCTTCCGCGCCGTCGACCGGCTGCTCACCAATTTCCACCTGCCGAAATCGAGCCTGCTGATGCTGGTGGCCGCGTTCGCCGGCATGGGGAACATCCGCCGCGCCTACGCGCACGCGATCGCCGAACGCTACCGGTTTTTCTCCTATGGCGATGCCATGCTGATCGAAAGAGCCGCGTGAAATTCTCCGTGTCACACACAGACGGCGCCGCGCGGCGCGGCCGCCTCGAGCTCGCGCACGGCCCGGTGGAAACCCCCGCCTTCATGCCGGTGGGCACTTACGGCACCGTCAAGGCCATGTCGCCCGAGGAACTGGTCGGCCTGGGCGCGCAGATCGTGTTGGGGAACACGTTCCACCTGTGGCTGCGGCCGGGCACGGAAGTGATCGAGAAGCACGGCGGCCTGCACGGCTTCATGGGCTGGCATCGGCCGATCCTGACGGATTCCGGGGGGTTTCAGGTTTTCAGCCTTGAAACGAAAATAAGCGAAGAAGGCGCGCGCTTCGCGTCTCCCATCAACGGCGACAAGCTGCTGCTCACGCCTGAGGAATCGATGCGCATCCAGCGCGCGCTGAATTCCGACGTGGTGATGGCATTCGACGAGTGCACGCCCTACCCCGCGACCGAGACGCAGGCGCGCGAGTCCATGGAACTCAGCATGCGCTGGGCAGCGCGTTCGAAGAAAGCCCATGAAGGCAACTCAAACGCCCTGTTCG
>CAZPNH010000296.1:0-3879 GCA_964587635.1 uncultured Bordetella sp. | reverse complement strand
ACATCGCGGCGTATTTCGGCCGCCAGAAGGTACGGTCTCCCTCGTACCCGTCCGGTAAGCCGGATCTGCTCGCCGCCGGCAAGGCGGTATTTTCCGGCGGCGTACCCGATAAAAATATCCCGCCTTGCGCGGCATGCCATGGGCCTGACGGCATGGGGACCACCCAATTTCCGCGCATCGCAGGCCAACATGCAGACTATTCGGTCAAGCAGATGATCGTGTTCCAGCGGACCGACGAGCGTCCCGAGGGGGCCGTCATGAAGGTCATCGTGCACGACCTGA
Source organism: uncultured Bordetella sp. (assembly GCA_964587635.1). GTDB lineage: Bacteria > Pseudomonadota > Gammaproteobacteria > Burkholderiales > SG8-39 > RBG-16-66-20. Next base: position 3,597 of record CAZPNH010000296.1, on the reverse strand, counting down.
GCCGCGACAACATCGAAGCGGTCGCTTCGTACCTCGAATCCCTGCCGGCCAAGTAGTGGAATCGCCCGGATGCCGGTAAACCACAAGGAGTAACGCACCATGAAAGGAAATCAAACGCGTCGTCGCCGATTTCTGAAGCTCGGCGGTGCCGCCCTCGCGATGATCCCGGTCATCGTTGTTTCCGGCCGGGTCGAAGGCGCGACCAACGCCACCTTGCGCACCACGCTGAAGTACCAGAGCACGCCGGAAGGGGGCAAGGTTTGCTCCGACTGCCTGCAATTCGTGCCCGGGCCGTCCTTGAAGGATCTGGGTGGTTGCAAGGTCATACCAGGGGATACCGAAATTTCGCCTCAAGGCTACTGCATGGTCTGGGCCAAGAAGGCCTAGCAGGCAGCGCCCGGGAAAACCCTGGGCGTGTCCAGGTCGCGCCCAGGGTGGGTGTGGCATGCTGGCGCCCATGGGACCCAAGAGCATCGCGGTACTGACCGCGGGCGGCGATGCGCCGGGGATGAACGCCGCCGAGCGCGCGGTGGTGCGCACGGCGCTGGCGCTGGGGTTGCGCGCCTGCGGGATCCGGCGCGGCTACGAAGGAATGGTGCGCGGCGAAATCGCTGAACTGGGCGCGCGGGACGTCGGCGGCATCATCCAGCGCGGTGGCACCATCCTGCAGACCGCGCGCTTCACGGATTTCGCCAAACCGGAGGCGCAGCAGGAGGCGCTGCGCCAGCTCAGGGCGAAGGGTGTGGACGCGCTGGCGGCGATCGGCGGCGACGGCACCATGCGCGGCGCGATGGCGCTGCAGGCGCTCGGCTTTCCGGTGATAGGTATTCCGGCATCGATAGACAACGACGTCTACGGCACCGACATCTCGATCGGCGTCGATACCGCGCTCAACACCATTCGCGACGTGATCGACAAGCTGCGCGACACCGCTTCCTCGCACCAGCGCGCCTTCATCGTCGAGACCATGGGCCGCAACTGCGGCCACCTCGCGCTGATGTCGGGCATCATCAGCGGCGCCGAGATGATCCTGATCCCCGAGCAGGAGGCGAGCGCCGAGGAGGTCGCCGAAGCGGTGCGCAGCGCCCATGCGCGGGGCAAGACCCACGCCATCGTCGTTGTCTCCGAAGGCGCCAGGCTCGGCGCCAATGCGCTGAAGGCGAAACTGGACGCGATGCACATCGGCTACGATTTCCGCGTCACCATCCTCGGCCACATGCAGCGCGGCGGCAGCCCGAGCGCCTGGGATCGGCTGATCGCGGCGCGCCTCGGCGTCGCGGCGGTCGAGCGCCTGCACAGGGGCGAAAGCGGCGTGATGGTCGGGCTCAAGGCGCGGGAAATCGCCGCGACGCCGCTGGCGGAAGCCGCCGGCCGGCAGCGCGCGCCAGACCTGGAGTATTACCGCATGGCGCGCATGCTGGCGCGCTAGGCGGATGACGGTATAACGATCCGCCTTTCGTGGTAGAACCCCTCCCGGAGCGGGGAGCCATGCGAATCCTGGTAGTCGAAGACGATGCGGTGCTGGCGGCGGCGCTGGTGCGCGCGCTCAACCAGAGCGCGTACGCCGTCGACGTGGTGGGCGACGGCGAGGACGCCAACCGCGCGCTGGGCGCCGATTCCTACGACCTGGTGGTGCTGGACCTCGCGCTGCCCAAGGTGGACGGCCTCACGGTGCTGCAGCGCCTGCGCGACCGCAAGTCGCGCGTGCCGGTGCTGGTGCTGAGCGCGCGCGACGCGCTGGAGGACCGGGTGAAGGGACTCGACATCGGCGCCGACGACTACATGACCAAGCCCTTCGACCTGCCCGAGTTCGAGGCGCGCGTGCGGGTGCTGATCCGGCGCGGGCAGGACCAGGCGGGCAACGACCTCAGGCACGGCAGGCTGCGCTTCGACCTGGCCGCGCGCCGCGTGTTCCACGACGACGGGCCGGTCGAATTTTCCGCGCGCGAGCTGGCGGTGGTCGAGCTGCTGATGTCGCGCCAGGGCAGGGTGGTCACCAAGGAGCAGATGGTCGACCGCCTGTTCGGCTGGGGCGACGACGTGGGCAGCAACGCCATCGAGGTCTACGTGCACCGCGTGCGCAAGAAGCTCGAGCCCTTCGGCATCGAGATCCGCACCGTGCGCGGCATGGGCTACCTGATCGAAAAGGCGAATGGCGGCGAGCCAGCCGACCCTGCGTAGCCAGCTGCTGCGCGGCATGCTGGTGCCGCTCTCGGCGCTTCTCCTGGTGGGCGTCGGCGTGAGCTACTTCGTCATCGGCACGGTCACCGAGGACATCTACGACGGCGAGCTGAGCGAGATCGCGCGGGAGCTCACGCTCCACGTGCGCTACACCGGCGGCGAGCCGTCCTTCGACCTGTCGCAGGAAGCCGAGCGCACCCTGCTGCTGGACGAATTCGACAGGATCTACTACGCGGTGCGCACCGAGGACGGCCGGGCGATCGCGGGCGAGGCCGATCTGCCGCGCGCCGGCGCGGCGCGGCGCGAGATGACCTACGGCAACGGCGTGTTCGCGGGCCAGCCGGTGCGCATCGCCGCGCTGCGCGTCGCCGCCAGCGGGCGGCCGGGGTCCCATGCGGTCGTCGTCGAAGTCGCCGAGACGCTGGTCAAGCGCAACCTGCTGACGCGCAAGCTGCTGCTGGGATTCGCGCTGCCGCAGGTATTGCTGATCCTGGTCGCCGCCGCGCTGGTGTGGCTGGGCGTGGGCCGGGGCCTCGCGCCGCTGCAGCGCCTGCGCGGCGCGGTGGCCGAGCGCTCGCACCTGGACATGCGCGCGATCGAGGCGGAGGGCGTGCCTGGCGAAGTGCGCCCGCTGGTGGTCGCGGTCAACGACCTCATGGCGCGGCTGGGCGCGGTGCTGGAATTCCAGGGCCGCTTCATCGCCGACGCCGCGCACCAGCTGCGCACGCCGGTCGCCGGCCTCAAGGTCCACATCGAGGTGGCGCTGCGCGAGCAGAACCTGGAGCAGATGAAGCGCGGCCTCGCGCACCTGTACATCAGCGCCGAGCGCCTGTCGCGCCTGGTCGCCCAGCTGCTGTCGCTCGCGCGCAACGAGCCCAGCACCGCGCGGCTGGCCAACTTCGCGCCGCTCGATTTCAACAAGCTCGCCTTCGAGGCGACCATGGAATGGGTGGCCGACGCCTACAAGAAGAAAATCGACCTGGGCTTCGAGGGCGCGGAGCAGCCGGTGCTCATCAACGGCGACCCGGCGAGGCTCACCGAACTCATCAACAACCTGGTGGACAACGCGGTGCGCTATACGCATGAAGGCGGCCGCGTGACGGTGAAAGTCAGCGCGGGGGCGAGGCCGCAGGTATCGGTCAGCGACGACGGCCCGAAAATCCCGGTCGAGGAACGCGGGCGCGTGTTCGAGCGCTTCCACCGCCTGCTCGACAACCGCACCGAGGGCAGCGGCCTGGGGCTCGCCATCGTGCGCGAAATTGCTGCGCTGCACGACGCGGAGATATCGCTGGTCGAAGACAGCGACGGCGTCGGCAATACCTTCACGGTCACCTTTCCGGGCCTGGAGGCTGGCAGTCCCGCCTGAACCTTGCATCGCCGTAATGTTGCGGAAAGCCGTGCGTAATTTTCCGTCAA
>CAZPNH010000295.1:0-3879 GCA_964587635.1 uncultured Bordetella sp. | reverse complement strand
TCGATGCTGCGCGCGGCGATCGCCAACGGCTGGCTGCCGGAGTCCTGCATCATGGAATCGCTGATTGCGTTCAAGCGTGCCGGCGCCGACGGCATCCTGACCTACTTCGCGCTCGAAGCCGCGGCGGCGCTGAAGCGCTGACGGCGCGTCAGCGCGCGTTGGCCTGCTCGAGCGTGCGCAGGAAACGCTCGGCGTTCTGGTAGCCGATCACGCGCAGCCCCTTGATCTCGCGGCCCTGCGCGTCGAAGAAAATGATCCCGGGCGGACCGAACAGCGAAAAACGCGTGAGCAGCGCCTTGTGTTCCGCCGTATTCGCGGTGACATCGGCCTGCAGCAGCAGCATCGCGTCGAGCCTGGCTTTGACGCGCGCGTCGCTGAAGGTGAGCGCCTCCATTTCCTTGCAGGACACGCACCAGTCCGCATAGAAATCGAGCATCGCCGGCTTGCCCGGCGAACTCAGTTTCTGCCCCAGCTCGGCGATCGAGCTTACGCGCACGAAATCGGTATTGCCGGCGGCTGGCCTGAGCACCGGCCAGACGATCCAGGCCGCCACCGCCAGCAGCAGCACGCCGAAAATATGCTTCACCCGCACCATCCAGGGCCCGGATTTCGGCAGCAGCGCGCCTTCGGAAACGCCGACCGCGAGCAGCGGGATGCCCATTCCGATTGCCATCGCGAACAGCGCCGAGCCGCCGAGCGCCACGTCCCCGGTCCGGCTGATGTGGAGGAGCGCCGCGGCAAGCGGCGCCGCTACACAGGGGCTCACGATGACCGCCGACAGCGCGCCCATCGCAGCAACCGACGCAATGCGGCCGCCTTTTAGACGGCTGTGCGTCGCATGCAGCCGATGATGCAGGAACCCGGGCAGCTGGAGTTCGTAGAGACCGAACATCGACAACGCGAGGCCGGCGAACACCAGCGCGAACGCGCCAAGAACCCAGATGTTTTGCAGGGCCGCCGCGAGTAGACCGCCCGACCATGCGGCTGCGACTCCAGCCACGGCATAGGTCACCGCCATCCCAAGAACGTAAGAAAGCGACAGCAGAAAAGCGCGCAGCTTGCCGAGGTCCTTTCCTTCGCCCGCGATGATCCCCGACAGGATCGGGATCATCGGCAGCACGCAGGGCGTGAATGCCAGCAGCAGCCCGAAGCCGAGGAAACTCGCCAGCACTACCCAGGTGCCGCCGGATTCGAACAGCCGGGCGATCTCGAAGTCGCTCGCCTGCAGCGTGAATTCCGGCGCAGCATCGGAGCCTGCGCTTGGAAGCGCTGCGGAAAAAGAGGCGAGCTGGATCGTTGCCCTGCTGTCCATCGGGATGTAGCACACGCCGGCATCCGCGCAGCCCTGCGAAGTGACGACGAGATTCAGTGAGTCCCCGGCGCTTTCAACCGGTATCCGGATTACGACCTGCTTGCGGTAGGTCTCGACCTCTCCGAAGAACTCGTCTTTTTTCCTGGTCCCCGGCGGGAACTGCGGCGCGCCGAGCCGGGCTTTCGACGGCGGCTCCGCGGCAAACCGGAACCGCTCGCGGTACATGTAGTAGCCCTCGGCGATCGCGAAGCTCACTTCCACCGTGCGCGCGTCGAGCGCGCGCGCCGACATGCGAAACGCCTTTTCGGGCTCGAGCAGATTGTCCGTGCCCGCCGCTGCGGCCAAGCCGGCCATCGAGAACAGCAGCAGCAGGGAAAAAATTCTATGCATGCGGTTCGCTGGATTCGGCGGCGACCCAGTCGAGGTAAGCGGGCAGGCCGCGCTCGATTGGGACCGCGATGATCTCAGGAAGTTCGTAGGGATGGCCGGCGCGGATCGCTGCTTCGAGCGCCGGATAGCGCTCGGCCGTCGTCTTGATCAGCATCGGATGCTCTTCATCGCGCTGTACGTCGTTTTTCCAGCGGAAAACCGACAGGCACGGCGCGAGGATATTGACGCAGGCGGCGACGCGCTGCTCGATCAGCGCATCGGCGAGCTTCTCCGCAGCCGCGCGGTTAGGCAGGTTGGTCAATACCAACAGCGTGCTCATGGCCCAAGCCTTGGCGAACGGTCGGAAAGCGCAGCTGGACCCCCAGCACCTGCTTCAGACGCCGATTGTCCAGCCGCCGCGATTCATTCATGAACGAAAGCAGTTCCGGCGGCATGCTGCCCGCTGCTTCGCTGCGTGCGACGCGCGGCGGATGCGGCAACCCGGCATGGTCGGCGACCAGATCGAACCATTCGCCCATTTTCAGCCGCGTGTCGTCCGAAGCGTTGTAAATGCCGGCCGGCGCATCCTCCTCGAGCGCCCGCAGACAGCAGCTCGCGAGGTCCCCGGCATGAATGTGGTTGGTGTAGACGTCGTCCGCGTCGCGCAGCACCGGCATGCCGGCGCGCAGCCGCTCGAGCGGCAGGCGGTCCGCCGCGTAGATGCCCGGCGCCCGCAGCACCAGCAGCGCCACGCCGCGCGAACTGCACCATAGTGCAAGCCGCTCCTCGGCATCGGCCCGCCTTTTCGCGCGCGCGCTCTGCGGATTCGCGGCGCGGGACTCATCGACCAGCGCGCCGCCGCAATCGCCGTAAACGCCGCTGGTACTGATATAGACGAAGCGGGTTGGTAGAATCCGCCTGCTCTCCAGCGCCGCAAGCAGATTTGCGGTGCGAGTGTCGGCCGTTCCCGTGGACGGGGGCGGCACGCAGTGCAGCACCGCATCCGCGGGTTCGAACGCGGCGAGGCTTGCGGGCGAGTCAAGGTCCGCGCCTTCCGAACGCGACAGGACGCGGATCTCGAAGCGCAGGCCGAGTGCCGGCAGCGCGCGGCGCGCGACGTCGCCGCAGCCGGCGATCAACAGGCGTTTCATCGGGCTAATTGTAGCGATATGCACACCGTCACCCTGCAGCCGAGCGGTCACCAATTCCAGGTCGAGGACGGCGAAGCCGTGCTCGCCGCGGCCTTGCGCCAGGGATTCATCCTGCCCTACGGCTGCAAGAACGGCGCCTGCGGCAGCTGCAAGGGGAAAATCATCTCGGGCACGGTGGACTACGGCGTCTACCAGGAAAAAGCGCTGACCGCAGAGGAGAAAGCGCAGGGCAAGGCGCTGTTCTGCCAGGCGAAGCCGCTGTCCGACCTCGTGCTCGAAGCGCGCACCGTCGGCGCGGCGAAGGACATCCAGATCAAGAAGCTTCCCTGCCGCGTGCAGAAAATGGAGCGGCTTGCCGACGACGTCATGGCGCTGCATCTCAAGCTGCCGGCGAACGAGAAGCTGGTCTTCCTCGCGGGACAGTACATCGAGTTCCTGCTCAAGGACGGCGGACGGCGCAGCTTCTCCATGGCCAATGCGCCGCATGACGCCGAACTGATCCAGCTGCACGTGCGGCAGGTGGCGGGCGGGCAGTTCACCGACCACGTGTTCAACAAGATGAAGGAACGCGACATCCTGCGCTGCGAAGGGCCGATGGGCACGTTCTTCCTGCGCGAGGAATCGGACAAGCCGGTCATCTTCGTCGCCTCGGGCACCGGCTTCGCGCCGATCAAGGCGGTGATCGAACACATGTTCCACAAAGGTATTGAGCGCCCGGCGACGCTCTATTGGGGCGGCCGACGGCCGAAGGACCTGTATATGAATGACCTTGCCACGGCGTGGGCGGCGCAGCATGCCGGCTTCAAGTACGTCCCCGTGATTTCGGAAGCGCGTCCGGACGACAACTGGAACGGCCGGACCGGATTCGTGCACCGCGCGGTGATGCAGGACTATCCGGACCTTTCGGGCCACCAGGTTTATGTCTGCGGCGTGCCGGTCATGGTGGATTCCGCGAAAAGGGATTTCACCATCGGCTGCAAGCTGCCGGAAGAGGAGTTCTACGCCGACAGCTTCACCACCCAGGCGGACCTCGCCAAAACCTAAGCC
>CAZPNH010000294.1:0-3887 GCA_964587635.1 uncultured Bordetella sp. | reverse complement strand
GGCGGGGACACGATTTGAGGAGTCATGACGGATCAAACGCGAGAACTTATTCGGAAATTGATGAAAAAGATGCGCGCCGGGGCCGCTTGCCGGATCGAGGGATTTTGCATTGGCCTGCTGGCCGCCTGTTTTCTCCCCCAACCAGCGGCCGCAGCCGATGGCGCAGCGCTTGAGGCCAAATCCGCGGCCGCGCTTCTTCCTCAACGAGCGAATTTCGAGCTGGAGCGCGCGTCGCAAGAGGCCAGGCACGTGGCGGACTGGGTTGTCGATTCACGCGATAGCCTCGGCATGCCGTTCGTGATTGTCGACAAGAAGGACGCAAAAGTCTTTGTATTCGATGCGGACGGGAAGCTCCGGGGCGCCGCGCCTGCACTGCTTGGATTGGCACGCGGCGATGACTCTGCCCCCGGCATCGGCGACCGGGAACTATCGAAAATCCGGCCGCAGGATCGCACGACGCCGGCGGGACGCTTCGTGGCCGCGCTGAGCGTCGATGCACACGGAAAGGACCTTCTCATGGTGGACTATGACCTCAACGTCTCCATGCATCGGGTGATTACGACCAACCCGCGGGATCGCCGCCTGCAGCGCCTGGCCACGCCGACGCCGCTCGACAACCGCATTTCCTTCGGCTGTATCAATGTTCCAGTGAAGTTCTATGACAACGTAGTACGCCCCGCTTTTACCGGGACAAAAGGCATCGTCTATGTCCTGCCGGAGACCAGGTCGGCTCGCGCCGTTTTCTCATCGTACGACGTCGAGGAACACGCGCGACTGCAGCTCCCGGGCCAACCGGTGCCTGCGGTGGACGCTTCCGAAGCCCTTCGGCAGTAGCCGTGACCACTGATTGCATCTCCGCCGCAAATTCCCGTTAACAAGGAAATTCGCATATTTTGACGCCCCGAACTACACCCTACCCCCGAAAACCGCATCCAGAGCCAATCTTTAGCCATCGCAGCTATTTGAACCAGGAAATCGAACTGGGAATTAAATCGGGCGTATCAGGGAATCAAAGGTGGAAGAACAGGGAATATTCAGGAATGTGATCATCCGTTCTCGAGGAATTCTCTGAGCGCCTTCTCCGGCGGCTTGGCGTAGTTCGAGCGGCGGCTGACCGCAGCCATACCGGCAATTCGGCGCAGCTTGATCGCTGTCTCCGCCGCCTTGGCAATCAGCGTGATGCCATTGATGATAGGAGCGCCGTCGAGGTTGGCTCCTGGCTGCGATCCGTAAAGCATCATCGGCAGCCCGCCAGCCGGCACGATCACGTCGGCGCCGGCGTCGAGTAGAACCCGGCATTCACGCTCCCACTTCGGATACAGCTTGTCGAACGCCTCCTTGCCGGCAAATGCATCGATGAAATCGCTCACACTGGCGTTCACCGCACGCACCCCCACGACCCGGCTCTGCAATCCGTACCGGATGACCTGATCCTCGTGCCAGGGAATGAACGCAGGGTTGATCGTGACGAGGCCGAGCTTGCGCCCGAGCGTGCAGGCATGGAACAGCGTGGTCTCGCCCAAGCCGAGCACCGGGATGTCAGCTACCGACTTGACCTCGGCGAGCCCAGCGTCCTGAAAATGGGTAATTGCCATGGCATCGTAGCCTTGGCGCTGTGCCTCGACCGCACCGCGAACGAAGGCGCCCGCCATGCGGAACTCTGTAAGCGCGTGCGTGGTTGTCGCCGGAGGGGTGGTGGTGTTGAAGGTGCAGCTGAATTCCGGGTCGAGGATCGCCCTCAGGTGCGCCTCCACCTTGCTGATGTAAGGCTCCATGAAGACTCGATCGGTCGCGCCCTGGAACCAGATGCGGTATTGGCCTTTTGATTCGCTCATAAGAAAGAAACCTCCCGGGAGACGGTTAGTATGATGCCAAGTTGATGAAATTCCTTCCATGATGCGTCCGCCCCGCAAAGGATATGACGGCGTCGCCGTTGCCGTCCCGGTCACGGTGCCCTACGTTCGCTATTCGACGCACGGCGCCCACTGGTTTATCGGCCGCGTACTGGCGGAAATGGTGCGCGAGTCGGGCATCGATAAGGAAGACATCGACGGCCTGTGCGTGTCGAGCTTCACGCTGGCACCCGATACCGCAGTGGGCGTCACCCAACATCTTGGATTGAGTCCGCGCTGGCTGGATCACCTGCCGCTGGGCGGCGCCTCCGGTGTGGTGGCGGTGCGCCGCGCCGCGCGCGCGATCCAGGCGGGCGACGCCGAGGTCGTCGCTTGCGTCGCGGGAGACACCAACCACGTCGAGTCATTCCGCCAGTCTCTGGGCAGCTTCAGCCTGTTCGCCCGCGACGCGACCTATCCCTATGGCTCGGGCGGCCCGAACGCCATGTTCGCTTTCATCACGGCGCACTACATGCGCAGCTACGGCGCGCGGCGCGAGGACTTCGGCCGCATCTGCGTAGCCCAGCGCGAAAACGCGCTCGCCACGCCTTATGCGATGTTCAAGAAGCCGTTGACGCTCGAAGAGTACATGGCGGCGCGTGTCATCGCCGAACCGATCCACCTGTTCGATTGCGTGATGCCTTGCTCCGGCGCCGAGGGCGTGCTGATGATGAGCGAGGCACGGGCGCGCGATCTGAATCTGCCGTTCGCGCGTCTACTTGCCGCCACCGAGCGCCACAACGCCTACCGTGAAGACCCCATCATGATGCGTGGCGGCTGGGCGATGGATCGCGACGACCTCTATGCGCAAGCCGGTGTCAAGCCGAGCGACTTCGACTTGGTGCAGTTCTACGACGACTATCCGGTGATCGTCATGATGCAGTACGAGGATCTGGGTTTCTGCGGCAAAGGCGAGGGAGCAGCCTTCCTGCAAAACCAAACGCTGACTCGCGAGGGCAGTCTGCCCACCAACACCAGCGGCGGTCAATTGTCGGTCGGGCAGGCTGGCGCTGCCGGCGGCTACATTGGCCTCGTCGAAACCGTGCGCCAGCTCACTGGCCGCGCATCGGGCCGCGCGGTTCCGGATGCGAAGCTCGGCTTGGTGAGCGGCTTCGGCATGGTGACCTATGACCGGTGCCTTTGCACTGGCGCGCTAATCCTCGGCCAGGGCGAATCACGATGACGACGCAAATGACGCGCCCCAGGCGCAAGAACCCGGTTCTGCGTACGCGGCTGCCAACGCTGCCGCCTTGGGGCCGCAGCCGCGTTGCACTAGGCCTTACGGCGGCGGCAGCGGTCGGCCGTTTCGAATTGCAGCAGTGCGCCGATTGCGGCGCAATGCAGTACCCGCCGCGCGAGGCTTGCCATGTTTGCTTGTCTTCGCGATTGCAATGGAAACCGCAAAGCGGTGCTGGCAGGCTGCTGAGCGAAACGGTCTTGCATCACAGTAACGACCTATTCTTTCGCGAGCGTCTGCCTTGGCGCCTTGGGCTGGTACAACTCGACATCGGCCCGACGCTGATGGTGCATCTGCTCGATTGCGCGCCAGCGGCGCCGGCGCGCGTGACAGTGGATGTACGCCTGGACCGCGCCGGGCAGGCGGTGTTGCTGGGCTTTCCCGAAACGGAGACTGAACACATGGCCGAAGATCGCGTACTACGCGAAATGACCTGCGACCCGAAATTCCGCAAGGTGCTGGTGACCGACGGCAAAACTGCCGTGGGTCAGGCGATCGTCAAGGCGTTGGTCGAGGCCGGCGCCGACATCGTCTGGGTCGGCCACGCAGAGCCGTGGAAGAAATTGCCCGGGCTGGACGGCATCACGGCGCTGCCACAGGTCACGCTGGTGCCGCTCGACCTGACCAGCGCTAAGTCGGTGAGCGAGCTTGCCGGCGAGGTTGCCGGCAAGGTCGACATCATCATCAACAACGCCGAAGTGCACCGCAGCTACGGCATCAGCACGCTTTGCGAGGATGAGGATCGCATGCCCGCTTAC
>CAZPNH010000293.1:241-3897 GCA_964587635.1 uncultured Bordetella sp. | reverse complement strand
TCGTTCCAGATTTTCACCTCGTTGCCCGCCAGCAGGCTGAAGCAGGCGAGCGTGCGCAGGGTGTCGTGGTAGTCGTCAAGTATGGATATCTTCATGATCTGCTGCCTCCCGGTTGCGTGCGCCAGCGCACAGACGAAATCTCATATTGATGATACGGCCGCGCAGGTACATACTCCCGCCGCCTCGTTAGCCCAGCGCCCGGCCATCGGAAATCACCTGGCCGGCCGCGATCGGGCGGCAAGGCGGGGGAAATATGAAGCATGCCATCCGTTGGCCGGTACTGGCCTTCGCGACCGCGATGGTTTTGCGCAGCGGCGGCGCGCCCGCCGCGCCGGGACCCGAGGCGCCGCCAGCGGACCCCTGACTCAATCTCAGCCTGCAAGTGTATGGGCTGTCCTACCATACCGACAGGCAGGGCGTCCGCCGCAGCCACGTCGACAACGAACTGAATTCCGGGCTTGGGCTCAGCTACGAATTCCACAACGACGATCTGGGCGCGGCTTTTGTCGCGGCCGGATTTTACCGGGACTCCGGACGCAACTGGGCGAAGCTCGCCGGCCCGGGCTACCAGTTCAAGTTCGGGGACGGGGACCGCTGGAGGTTCGGCGCCACTCTGCCGGTGATCCAGAGCCGAACCTACAACAACGGCCGTACCTTTGTCGCGCCGATCCCGCTGCTCACCTACGATCTGGGCGTCGTGAAACTGAACGCGGTCTACGCCCCCAAATTCCAGCAGAACGAGTTCGCCGTGTTCGGCTTCTATTTCAGCGTGCCGCTGAGCAGGTGATCGCCCGCGGCCGGGAGCGGCGCTGCCGCAATCCGCGCGGCGCGCTGCACCGACTCGATGTAGCGCGCGCCCCATTCGTCGTCGGGCAGCCCGGCGCGATTCCATCCGCGTTCGAGTTCGGCGGCGATGATCGAGGCTGGAAGGCCGGCGTGCTCCAGCAGGACGACCGCGATCGCGTCGGCCTCGCGCCGCTGCTGCGCGGCCCAGCTGCTCTTCAGGGCTCCGGAGCCCAGGGTCGTGGCTACAAACCTGACCGCCACATTCAGCACGGGCAGCAGCAGGCCGAGAGCCGAAAACAGCAGCGATGCGCCGGAATCCTCCTCGGCGTGCCTCGCGATCACATGCGCCATCTCGCGGGCGATCAGAAAGGCAATCACGGCGTCCGAGGGTTCCAGCCCGGCCAGCGCCGATCCCAGGACGATGCGGCCGCCGGCGCTGGAGCCGGTGCCGATGCCGAGAGCCTCGTTGACTTCGATCTGGAATCCGCCGATGCGGTCGAACATGTCCGGGTACATCTCGCGCGCCGGCGCATCGAGACGCATGCCGATGTTTTTCACCCTGCCTGCGAACGCCGCCCGGACCTCGGCGTTGCCGCAGTCCCGCGCGCATGCCGGCAATCCTGCGATGCGCAGTGCCCCCGTGGAGACCGCAAATCCCATGTCGGCGTATGCGGACTGCACCGCCGGCAGCGCAAGTATCTGCGTCCTGCCGGTGGAAGGATTGGTCGAGCAGCCGGACAGCAGTACGAGAACCGCGAGCAGGGCAGTCGTTCCCATTGCCGGAAAATCTTGCGCCGCTTGCGGTCCCCCATCGGTGCGGTAGCGATCATTGCGCCGTTTGCCGCGCTCAGCGCACCAGCTGGTTGATCTCGATGATCGGCAGCAGTATGGCGAGAACGATCATGAGCACCACACCGCCCATGAACAGGATCATCACCGGTTCGAGCAGGGTGAGGAACACCGCCAGGCGCCGCTCGAGCGCCTGGGTTTCGAGCCGCGCCGCACGCTCCAGCATCTCCTCCAGTTTCCCGCTCGCTTCCCCGCTGGCCACCAGATGGACCAGCAGCGGCGGAAAAGCGCGCGTCTCGCGCAGCGCCCGCGCCAGGGTCGCGCCTTCGCGCACGCGCACGATCGCGCCCTCGACGGCGTCCCTCATCATCATGTTCGTCATTACGCGCGCGCTGGAATCGAGCGCCGCGAGCAGCGGCACGCCGCCGCCCACCAGAATCGCGAGCGTGCTGGCGAAGCGGGACGTGTTTACGCCGCGAATCAGCGACCCCAGCCAGGGCGTGCGCAGCAACAGCCGGTGCCAGCGGCGGCGCGCGGCGCGGCGCCGCAGCGTCGCGCGGAAAACCGCTGCTGTGGCGACAATGATCGCCAGGAGATAAGGCCAGGTCGCGCGCAGAAAGTCGCTCAGGCCGATCAGTGCGCGCGTCAGCAAAGGCAGGCTCTGCCGCGACTGCTGGAAAACCTGGACTACCTGCGGCACCACGTAGATCAGCAGGCCCGTGACGATCATGACCGCGACGCAGGTAACCAGCGCCGGGTAAAGCAGCGCGAGGCTCGTCTTTTGCCTCAACGCCTGGCGTGCGTCCAAGTAGTCCGCGAGATGCTGCAGCACGGTTGGCAATGCGCCCGATTCCTCGCCGCCTTCCACCAACGCCCGGTAGAAGCCGGGGAAACTCTTGTCGTAGACCGCCAGCGCGCCCGCCAGCGAACTGCCGGACGTTATTTCGGTCTTTACGCCGGCGAGCACCTCGCGGGTGATTGGCGCCGCGGCTTCTTCGATCAGCGCGTTCAGCGACTGCTCCATCGTCAGGCCGGAAGCAAGCAATATCGCCATCTGCCGGGTCATCAGGCTCAATTCCGTGGACGAAATGCCGCGCGCCCAGCGCAGCCGCGCGCGCTCGCGCGCGCGTACCTGGCCGACGACCGATGGCAAAAGCCCTTGCGCGCGCAGCTGGCTGCGCGCCTGCCGCGCCGTGTCGGCCTGCAGAACGCCCGATACCGTGCGGCCGGCCGCGTCCAGCGCCTGGTACTGGAATGCTTCCACGGCAGCGCCTCGCTATTCCCGCGTCACGCGCGCCACTTCTTCGAGGCTGATCGCGCCCTGCCTCGCCCAGCGCACGCCGTCGTCGCGCAGCGAGCGCATGCCCCGGGATACCGCGTGCTCGCGCAGCGTCTGCTCGGAGGCGCGGTCATGGATGAGACGGCGCAATTCGTCATCGACAGTCAGCAGTTCATAAATGCCGGTGCGGCCGCGATAGCCGGTGCGGTTGCATGCCGGACAAGCTTGCGGCGAATAGAACGTTTCGCCGTCCCGGACGAAAGGCTTGCGGCACGCCAGGCAAAGCAGCCGCACCAGGCGCTGCGCGCCCACGCCGATCAGGCTGGACGCAAGCAGGAACGGCTCCACGCCCATGTCGACGAGCCGCGTGACCGCGCTCACTGCATCGTTGGTATGCAGGGTGGCGAACACCAGGTGCCCGGTCAGACTCGCCTGAACCGCGATCTGGGCGGTCTCCAGGTCGCGGATTTCGCCGATCATGACCACGTCGGGATCCTGGCGCAGGATGGTGCGCAACGCGCGCGCGAAGCTCATCTCGATCCTGGCGTTGACCTGCGTCTGGCTGATGCCGTCGAGGTCGTACTCGATCGGATCCTCCACAGTCATGATGTTGAGCGCGGCGGCGTCGAGCCGCGACAACGCGGCGTAGAGCGTGGTGGTCTTGCCCGATCCGGTGGGGCCGGTGATCAGGACGATGCCGTGCGGCTCTCGGATCAGCCGGTCCATGTGCGCGAGCGCGGCGGCGTCCATGCCGAGACGGCCGAGATCCAGCCGCCCGGCCTGCTTGTCGAGCAGGCGGAGC
>CAZPNH010000293.1:0-231 GCA_964587635.1 uncultured Bordetella sp. | reverse complement strand
CCGGCACGGCGAGCGTGTGGTGCTCCGCCTGCACACGCTCGCCGTGCCCGGTGGGGATCGTGGATACCCGGACATCGACCGGCTTGCCGGCGACACGCAGCGCGATGCGGCCGTCCTGGGGCAGGCGCTTCTCGGCGATGTCCAGTTCGGCCATGATCTTCACGCGCGAGACAATCGCCGCATGCAGTGCGCGCGCCGGCTCGATCAGGTCGCGCAGCGTGCCGTCGATGC
>CAZPNH010000292.1:0-3910 GCA_964587635.1 uncultured Bordetella sp. | reverse complement strand
GACGTTCATGGTCGGCAGGCCCATCACCGGATGCGCCCGCGCGCCGAACTGGAACTCTTCCAGCTTCTGGATCGCCTTGGCCGCCTTGTAGATGGCGTTCACGCCGAGCTGCGGCATGGAGCCGTGCGCCGACACGCCCTTGAACGACGCGTGGAACTTGATCGAGCCCTTGTGCCCGACCATCGGATAGTTGGAGGTCGGCTCGCCCACCACGATGGCGCCCGCCTTGCCCATGAGCTGCGGCAGCATCGCCAGGTGGCGCGAGCCGATGCAGCCGTTCTCCTCGGCCGCGGTGAGCACCAGCACCACGCCGGGCGTGCCGTTCAGCTTCTTGGCGAAACTTCTTGCCGCCATGAGCATGGCGGCCACGCCGGCCTTCATGTCCGAGGCGCCGCGGCCGTACAGCTTGTCGCCGTCCGCCTCGCCCGCGAATGGATCCTTCGACCACTTGCGCGTGCCGAGCGGCACCACGTCCAGGTGCCCCGTCAGGCACAACGGCGCTTTCGCATCCGACCCCCCCATGCGCGCGATGACGCTGGTGCGTCCTTCTTCGTACTCGTGGTATTCGACCTTGCAGCCCCAGTCCTGCAGCAGGTTGCCCGCCATGCGCGCGCAATCGCGCTCCTGCCCCGGCGGGTTGATCGTGTCGAAGCGCAGGAGGTCTTTGGTAAGGGCGACAGCGTCCTGGGAGGCCATGCGGGGATAATACGCGCCGGGGGGCTTGCATCGTTCACCCTTTTGGGTTAACGTTCGCGCGGTGGATCTGGACGACACCCTGGTTGCCCTCGCGGACGAGACGCGGCGCGGCATATTGAAACGCCTCGCCGCCGGCGATGCGCGCGTCACCGAAATCGCCGCGCCCTTCGACATTTCGCTCAATTCGGTCTCGAAGCACATCCGCATCCTCGAGCGCGCCGGCCTGGTGCGCCGCCGCATCGCCGGCCGCGACCATTTCCTTTCGCTCGACCCCGAACCGCTCGATGCCGCCGCCGCCTGGATACAGCGCGAGCGCGCGGCCTGGGACAGCCGCCTCGACAAGCTGGAAGCCGCGCTGCGCGCGGAAGACGCCATTGAAAAAGCCAAGACCAAATCAAGGAGAAAACCATGAAAGAACGCGCCACCCTCATCCAGCCCTCCACCATCCGCTTCGAGCGCCTGCTGCCCGGGCCGGTCGAGCGCGTGTGGGCCTACCTCACCGAATCGAAAAAGCGCGCCACCTGGCTGGCCGCGGGCGAATTCGACCTGCGCCTGGGCGGCCGGATCGAACTGCATTTCGACAACAGCTCGCTCACCGACGAAAGCGCGCCTCCCGGCGCGATGGGCGCGGGCAGGCATTCGGCCGAGGGCAAGATCACGCGCCTCGAGCCCTTGCGCGTGCTGGCCCATACCTGGAGCTGGAACGGCAAGGTCACGGAGGTGACCTACGAACTCGCGCCGAAGGGCAAGGACGTGCTGCTGACCATCCACCACCGGCTGCCGGACGAGCCCGGGGTCAAGGTCGCCGTCGGCGGCGGCTGGGCCGTGCATACCGGCATCCTCGCCGACCGGATCAACGGCGTGAAAGCGCGCCCGTTCTTCAGCACGCACGCTCAGGCGATGAAGGAATTCGAAGCGGCGGAGTGAGCTAGCGTTCGGCGGCGGCCTGCCGCGCCTGCCACACGCCCCAGGCGTACACGGCGGCGAGCGCGAGCAGGCAGCAGACGCCGACCATGACGTGGCGCCGCACCAGCTGGTCCGCGTCCCAGCCGAAATCGTCCACGAGCTTGGTGGCGTCGGAGAGGCCGACGCCTTCCATCTCGCCGAAGGGGATTTTCGCGGAATCGCGGCGCGCGGCCCACCAGACGGAGAACATGTCCACGAAGGCCGCCGCGCCGATGGCGGCGAAGCCCCAGCGCAGCGCGCCCTTGTAGAGCTGCGTCTCCTTGCCGAAGAAAAAGCACGCCATGAGCAGCGTCGCGAGCACCATGCCCAGCGCGTCGCCGCCGAAAGTGACGAGCATTTGCGCGGTCTTTTCCCGGATGCCGAAGGTGCCGACCGCCTGCAGCAGCAGCACCGCGCCGCCGAGCGCGAGGAGCGGCCGCTGCTCCGCCCGCCAGGCGCGCAGCATCATGTAAGCCATGCCGCCCGCGAGCAGCACCGGCGCCGCGAAGCCGCGCTCTTCCGGCACCAGCGTCTTCCACAGCGTGGGGATCGCCGTGTAGCCGCACAGCCACGCGGTGACGGCATGGCCGAGCTCGTGCACCGGCATGGCGAGGAAGGTGCGCTGCAGGAAATGGCCGGCGCCGGCGGCGTGGAACGCGAGCGCGGCGCACAGCATGGCCGGAATCGCGGCGGCGCAGAACTTCCATTCGAGTTCCGGGTCCGCCACCCCTTCCAGTTCCGTGCCGGCGTTCACGGCGGATCCGGCTTCTTCTTCGGCAGCGTGAACACGAACCGGCTGCCCTGCCCGGGCGCCGATTCCACCCAGATGCGGCCGTGGTGGCGGTCCACCACTTTCTTGCAGATCGCCAGGCCGATGCCGGTGCCGGGGTACTGGCTCTTGTCGTGCAGGCGCTGGAACACCATGAAGATGCGCTCGAAATACTGCGGCTCGATGCCGATGCCGTTGTCCTGCACGGAAATTTCGAACTCGCCTTCCCTTTCCACCGCGGACACGTGCACGCGCGGCACCGCCTCGCCGCGGAACTTGAGCGCGTTGCCGGCCAGGTTCTGGAACAGCTGCACCAGCTGCGATTCGTCGCCCTCGACCTCGGGCAGCGGATCGTGCGTGAACTCGCCGCCGCTGTCTTCCAGCGCGCCGCGCAGGTTCGTGCGCGCACGGTCGACGATCACGTCCAGCTTCACCGGCCTGAAGTCCTTGCCGCGCGTGCCGACGCGCGAGTAGGCGAGCAGGTCTTCGATGAGCTGCTTCATGCGCGAGGCGCCGTCCACGATGAAGGCCATGAACTCCTTCGCGTCGCCCTCCAGCTTGTCGCCGTAGCGCCGGCCGAGCAGCTGCGTGTAGCTGGCCACCATGCGCAGCGGCTCCTGCAGGTCGTGCGAGGCCACGTAGGCGAACTGCTCGAGCTCCGCGTTGGAGCGCGCCAGCTCCTCGTTGGCCGCGCGCAGCGCGCCCTCGGCCTGCTTGCGGCTGGTGATGTCGTCGAAAATGGCGATTTCGTACTGCGGCTGGCCGGCCGGATTGCGCTCGACGGTCACCGTGAAGGCCACCCAGACGGTGGAGCCGTCCTTGCGCAGGTAGCGCTTCTCGATGCGCACGGCGTCCACCTCGCCCGCGTACAGGCGCGGCCGCTGCTGGTCGATGATGTCCAGGTCGTCCGGGTGCGAGATCTGCTTGCCGGTGAGCCTGAGCAGCTCCGCCTCCGGATAGCCGAGGATTTCGCACAGCCGCCGGTTCACGCGCAGGAAGCGCCGGTCCAGACCGATGAGCGCCACGCCCGAGCCCGCCAGCTCGAAGCTGCGGCGGAAGCGCTCCTCGCTCTCGCGCAGCGCTTCCTCGGCCTTCCTGCGCTCGGTGATGTCGGTGGCGGTGCCGACGATGATCCAGCCGGCCTCGGTATGCATCGCGCGGCGGCGCGCTTCGATGGGCACCATCGTGCCGTCCTTGCGGCGGTAGGCGCCTTCCACCACGTTGGCGCTGCTGTCCTTGCCCGAGATGAGCAGGTCGTAGTCGCGCTCGAGCGTCGCGCGGTCCGCGCTGAACAGGTCCATGGGCGTCATCCTGAGCAGCTCCTCGCGCGTGTAGCCGACCAGCGCGCAGAAGGTGCGGTTGACGTCCACGTAGCGCAGCGTCTCGCGGTCGATGAGCAGGATGGCGTCGCCCGAGAGGTCCATGGCCGCGCGGAAGCGGCGCAGGTCCTCCTCGCGCCGCTCGCCCGTCTCGATCATGCGGTTCAGTTCGGCCGCGAGC
>CAZPNH010000291.1:0-3920 GCA_964587635.1 uncultured Bordetella sp. | reverse complement strand
GCAGGACGAGGCCCTCTCGGTGGCGACGCACAAGCCGAACGTCTACATCGATCTGTCGGGCTGGTCGCCCAAGTATTTCGAGCCCAAGCTGGTGCAGTACGCGAATACGCTGCTCAAGGACCGCGTGCTGTTCGGCAGCGACAATCCGGTGATCCTGCCGGACCGCTGGCTGGCCGATTTCGAGAAACTGCCGATCAAACCCGAGGTGCGGCCGCTGATCCTGAAGGAAAATGCCGCAAGACTCCTGGGACTGAAATGAAGCTCTATACCTATTTCCGCAGTTCCGCGGCTTTCCGCGTGCGCATCGCCCTCAACCTCAAGGGCCTCGCGTATGAGACCGCGTTTGTGCACCTAGCCAAGGGCGAGCACCGCGGCCCCGACTACGGTGCCGTGAATCCGCAGGCGCTGGTGCCAACGCTGGAAGACGACGGCAAGCGCTTCACGCAGTCGCTCGCGATCATCGAGTACCTGGATGAGACGCGTCCGAACCCGCCGCTGCTGCCGCAGGATCCCGTCGGGCGCGCCCGCGTCCGGTCGCTGTCGATGCTGATTGCCAGCGAAATCCACCCAATCAACAACCTGCGCGTGCTGCAGCACCTGAAAAGGACGCTCGGACAGAACGAAGACGGCGTCAACGCCTGGTACCGCCACTGGATCGCCGACGGCCTGGCGAAATTCGAGGCGGACCTGCTGAACGGCAAGACGGCGGGAAAGTTCTGCTACGGCGACACGCCGACAATGGCCGATTGCTGCCTCGTGCCGCAGATCTTCAACGCCCAGCGCTATCAGTGCGACCTGGCGCCGTATCCGGCGTCCATGCGGATATTTGCAGAATGCATGAAACTGGACGCCTTCGATCGCGCGCAGCCATCCAAGCAGCCCGACGCCGAATAACAGCGAGGAGAACGCCGCCATGTCCGAAATCACCAGCTACCGCCGGCCGTCTCCCGGCACGCAGCCGGACTATCTTTTCCCGAAGTACGTATCGACCATCAAGCGCGCACCCACCAAGCCGCTGGTGATCCTGCCGCACACCCTCACCGAACTCAGCGGGCCGGTATTCGGCTACGACGAGGTCAAGAGCACCGACAGCGACCTCACCAAGCAGCATGCGGGCGACCCGATCGGCGAGCGCATCATCGTGAGCGGCCGGGTGCTGGACGAAAACGGCAAGCCGGTGCCGCATACGCTGGTCGAGATCTGGCAGGCGAATTCCGCCGGACGCTACCCGCATCGGGCGGACCAGCACGACGCGCCCACCGACCCGAATTTCACCGGCGCCGGCCGCGCGCTTACCGACGCGCAGGGCCACTACCGTTTCGTGAGCATCAAGCCGGGCGAGTACCCCTGGCGCAACCACTTCAACGCCTGGCGCCCGGCGCACATCCACTTTTCGCTGTTCGGTCCCGCTTTCGCCACGCGCCTGGTGACGCAGATGTATTTTCCGGGCGACCCGCTGCTGCCCTACGACCCGATGTTCAACTGCGTGCCCGACGAGCGCGCCCGCAACCGCCTGATCTCGGCGCTCGACCTGGAGACCACGATCCCGGAGATCGCGCTCGGCTACCGCTTCGACATCGTGCTGCGCGGTCCCGAAGAGACGCCCATGGAACAGAAGAGGAAACCCTGACATCATGAACCTGCACGCAACCACGTCCCAGACCGTCGGGCCGTACCTGCACATCGGCCTGACGCCGATGTCCATCGAGAACCTGGTGCCGGCCGGCGTCGCCGGAGAGCGCGTTTCCATCGAAGGAAAGGTGATCGATGGCGACGGCAAGCCGGTCAACGATGCGCTGGTCGAGATCTGGCAGGCCAATGCAGAAGGCAAGTACGGGCAGAAGGAATTCCGCGGCTTCGGCCGTTCGCCTACCGACGACCAGGGGATGTTCCGCTTCCAGACCATCAAGCCCGGCCGCGTGCCCGGGCCGGGTGGAAAGCGCCAGGCGCCGCACATTGCCGCCAACATATTCATGCGCGGGCAGCTCAAGCAACTCGTCTCGCGCATTTATTTCCCGGATGATCCGGCCAACGCCGAAGACCCGGTGCTGGCGCTGGTGCCGGCCGAGCGGCGCGCCACGCTGGTGGCGAAAAAAGCCGCAGGCAAATCCGGCGTGCTCGAGTGGAACGTGATCCTGCAGGGCCGCGACGAGACGGTGTTCTTCGACTGTTAGGAAACGGCATGGACAAGACGCCGCAAGTAAAACTGCGCAGCACCTCGCACTACTTCCTTGAGGGGCTGAACGACATCGGCGTCGACCATCTGTTCTGCAACCTGGGCACCGATCACGCGCCCGTGATCGAGGAAATGGCCCGCTGGCGCAAGGACGGACGCAGATACCCGCCCACCATCCTCTGCCCGCATGAAAACGTGGCGATGCACATGGCGGCGGGTTACGCCATGGTCACCGGGCGCGGCCAGGCTGTCCTCGTCCATGTCGATGTCGGCACCGCGAATTCGGCCATGGCGCTGCACAACCTGGCGCGGGCACGCATTCCAGCGCTGCTGATGGCGGGCCGCGCCCCGTTCACCGTCCGTGGTGAGCTGCCCGGCTCGCGCGACAACCAAGTGCATTTCATCCAGGAACCGTACGATCAGGCGGGACTGGTGCGGCCCTACGTGAAATGGGAGTACAACCTGCACTCCGGCGTCACGACCAAGGAAGTGCTGCGGCGCGCGCACTCGATGATGCACAGCGATCCGATGGGTCCGGTATACCTGACGCTGCCGCGCGAAGTCCTGGCGCAGAACTGGGATGAGAGCGCCATCCAGGCATTCCCCGAGGCGCGCTTCGGCCCGGTGCGCGCGCGCGGCACCGATGCGGAAACGGTCGCGCAGATCACCGACAAATTGCTCGCGGCCAGGTATCCGGTCCTGATTACGCGCTACGGCGGGCGCAATCCCGCGTTTCCGGCGATCGTGGACGAACTCGCGCGAATCGCCGGCATCCGCGTTTTCGAGGCCGGCGCGACCTGCCTCAATATTCCCCACGATTCCCCCTGCTACCTCGGCGTGACAGCAGGCGCCGCCGTGCCGAAGGCCGACGTCGGCCTGATGGTGGATGTGGACGTGCCGTGGATCCCGGCGGATACGCGCGAAGATCCGGCGAGCTACTGGATCCACGTCGACGTGGACGCGATCAAGGAAAAAGCGCCGATGTGGGGCTTCCCCAGCAATCTGCGCATCCAGGGCGACAGCAGCGTGATCCTCGCGCAAGTGCTGGAAGACCTGCGCCAGCGGGCGAGCGCCCGGTTTCTCGACGCCGCGCGCAGCCGGATGGAAACCATCCGCAGCGAGAGCGAAGCGCGCGCAGCCAACCTCGCCAAACTCGCGGCAAGCAAAGGCGAACCCGGGCAGATCGACGTGAACTACCTGTGCGCGGAGCTCGGCCGCGCGCTTTCCCCCGGGGACATCGTTTTCAACGAAGGCATCCGCAGCGCGCCGGCGATTTTCAACCAGATCATGCGCACGGTGCCGGGCTCCCTCTTCGGCATGCCCGGCAGCGCCCTGGGTTACTCCGGCGGCGCGGCGCTGGGCGCCCGACTCGCGCGGCCCGATGCGCTGGCGGTGCAGATCTGCGGCGACGGCTCCTTCTACCAGTCCACGCCGGAAACGGTGTACGCGGTTTCCCGCCAATACGGCTTGCCCATCATGACCGTGGTGATCGACAACGCCGGGTGGGCGGCGGTGAAGGAATCGACGCTGCGCATGTACCCGGCGGGCGAGGCCTCGGCGGCGGCGCAATTCGAATCGCGTCTCGCCTCCGGCATGGACTTCTCGAAAGTCGCCGAATCCGCCGGCGGCTACGGCGCTAAAGTCGACCATCCGGATGCGTTGCCGGACGCGATCCGGCAATGTGTTGGGGAAGTCCGCCGCGGCCGGTCTGCGCTGCTGCATGCTTGCGTGAAACAGCTTTAAC
>CAZPNH010000290.1:0-3925 GCA_964587635.1 uncultured Bordetella sp. | reverse complement strand
AGTCGTGCGTGCCATGGATGTAGATCACGCGCCGCATGGTATCCACGTCGCCGAGCCGGTTGAAGCCCGGTTCGCAGCCTGACAGCCACAATATGCGCGTCAGCATCCAGTCGCGGCCGGGGTATTTCGCATGCAGCTCGGGCGTCCAGACTTCCCCGGTGGGACGGCGGCGCACGAACACGGCGTTGAGCGGCTGTCCGGTGCCGATTTTCGCGCGCACGATGTGCCGCCCGCGCGGCGTGCACATGCTGCCGTTCTTCTCCCCCACGCCGTTCTTGGCCGAGGAAACCCGGTAGACCTTGTCGCCGAAGCTGAGCTGCTGCGCGGCGATGTCGATGTCGATTTTCTTCATCGGCGCGCGGCGAAAAATTCGCTGAGGATGTTGCCGCATTCTTCCGCCATCAGGCCGCCTTCGATGGCGATCTGCGGCTTGAGGATTTTCTTCTTCGGATCCGAGGCGCCGAACACCGCCCGCGCGATGCGCGCGTGAAACATAGCGCCCAGGCACATGTCGCAGGGCTCGAGCGTCACGTAAAGAGTTGCGCCGGGAAGGCGGTAGTTCTTCTGCGCCGCGGCCGCGGCGCGCAGCGCCTGGATTTCCGCGTGCGCCGTCGGATCGCAGGCGGAAATCGGCCTGTTCCAGCCCTCGCCCACGATCCTGCCGTCCACCGCGACCACACAGCCGACCGGCACCTCGCCTTCCGCTTCGGCGCGCCGCGCCAGTTCGAGGGCGCGCTGCATGAATGTCTCGTCGCTCATCCGGATATCAGCTTTGCCTGAATTTTAAGGCGTATGTGGCGCGCTTATCCTGGCCGAGAAGCTTGACGAGCAGCGGCATCGTCTCGCGCAATGCCGCTTCCAGCTTCCACGGCTGGTTGAAGACGAACATGCCGCTGCCGTGCAGGCCGAGGCCGTCCTGCGCCGCCGCCTTGACCGTGAGCGAGACGTGCAGCCAGTCGCCGCGGGCGAGTTTCTTCAGCTGGCCGGGCAGATCCTGCGATTCCTGGCGCTGCACCTGGGGATACCACACGGCGTACGTTCCCGTCGCAAAGCGCTGCAATGCGTCCTCCATGGTCTCTACGGCCCTGCGGTAATCGGCCTTGTCCTCGTAGGACGGGTCGACCAGCACCAGGCCGCGGCGCGGCGGCGGCGGCAGGAGCGCCTTGAGGCCGGTAAAGCCGTCGGCGGCGTTCACCGCCACGCGCCGGCCGGCGCCATGGAAATGCATCTGCAGCAGCTGGCATTCCGTAGTGTGCAGCTCGAACAGGCGCAGCCGGTCCGCGGGCCGAAGCATCTGCAGCGCGATCTGCGGCGATCCGGGGTAGCTGCGCAGCTTGCCGTCGGGATTCGCCTTGCGCACCTGCGCGACGTAGTCGGCCAGGACCGGCGGCAGATCGTTGCGCTCCCACAGCCGGTGGATGCCGTCCCTGAATTCGCCAAGCTTGCGGGCGAATTTGCTTTCCAGCGAATAGGCGCCGGCGCCGGCATGCGTATCGACGACCCAGAGCGGCGTCTCCTTGGCGGTCAGGTAGGCGAGTATCTGGACCAGCACGGCGTGCTTGAGCACGTCCGCGTGGTTGCCGGCGTGAAATCCGTGGCGGTAGCTGAACAAGGCCTGCTCCGCTCAGTCCGCCAGCGGCCAGCGCGCGAGCGTTTCATGCCGGCTCAGGCCGAGATGGCTGCGCACGAGGACGAATTCGCGGACCGTCCAGCGGATGGGATCGACGGCCTGCTTCGGCACGCGGCGTCCGTCATACAGCAGCGTCACATGCGGGATGAAGCTTGGCTGCACCCAGTGAACCAGCCCGGCTTTCCTGATCGCCGTGCTGAGCGCCAGCTGAAACGCGTTCAATGCGGCGAGCGGCTTGCCGCTGGACAGCACCAGCGGGCGGCTGTTCGACTTGCCGGAGAAACTCATCGCGACATCGAGGGTGACTTCGAAGGGCGCAGCCTTGATGGTCGCCGCCGTCTCACTCGCTTTGGCGAAAATACCCTGGGGCACGCCTGCATGGGCGCCCAGGTAATACAGCGTGATATGGAAGTGATCTGTCGCGAGAGGCCGGCCTTTCAAGCCGTGTTCCTCGTGGAATTCCCGCGCGCGCTGCCCGATCTGCGCGGCGGCTTCCGGGCTCGGGATGATCGCGAAGAACAGGCCGTCCGTGCGGGCCGGCGGGTCTTCGATCCCGTCTAGCGCGAGCTGTTGGGGCATGCCAACGCAATCATCAACAGCGGTTATTCAAATGGAAAGGTCGCTGATTCTATAGAGTATCCCGTTGATAATAAAGAAATTACCAAATCCTCCTGGAATCCCTTCCGTTCAGGCCCAAGGCTTCGGCGCGGGAACCTCGGCGGGACCCTTTTCGACGTCGACGGTGGTGAAATCGGCCGGGCCGACCACTTCCAGGTACTCCATGTCCGGCGAGTAGTCGAACAGGTAATGGCGGATGCCGGGACGCTGGTGGACGCAATCGCCGGCGGAAACCAGGGTTTCCTTGTCCTCGTACATGAAGCGCGCCCAGCCCTTGAGCATGATGACGATGTGGAATTCCGCCTCATGGTAGTGCCAGCCGGTGCCCTTTTCCGGTGCCTGGTTGGCGATCACCAGTTGGGCGATCACCTTGCCGCGGGTCGCGTCGGCGATGCCGAGATCGCGGTATTTGAAGAAATCGCGCAGGCCGTCGCTACGGAATTGCGTGTCGCCGGGTTTGACGTGGGAAAACACGGGGGCAGTTTTCTGCAGCATGGCACGCTCCTGTCGGAGAGGTAGATGCCGTCAGACTAGCAGGAAACATTCCAGTTTTGTGCACTGCGGCAGTGCGCCTTGCAGGGAGGGCGCCCTTCGGAAACCGATCGCGCTTTTACCGGGCATGCTGCATGACTTTGAGCGTCGCATAGGCTTGGCGGGCGCTGCCGTTGGCGGGGTATTTGCGCTCTTTGCACCACGCGACGAACTCCCGCAGCTTGATATTCACCTGGACGGGGGTGAAACCCTGTTGCCGGCGTTTTTCCATGAACTCGGCCATGAAAACCAGCCAGGCGTCATAGTCGGGCGGCAGCATGGCCTTGTCGACGCAGACGGCAAAAAACCCGGCGTAGTCGGCTCTCCCGATCCAGAACACGCCGATCTCGGTTTCCCCGTCCATCGCCTCAACGGCCGATTTCGACGGTGAGGGGAAGGAGCCGGTCGCTTTCCTTTTTGACCGCGGCATAGCACTCGCAGGAGCGCTTTTCAATGCCGGGCCGGTCGAGCACCGTGATTTCGCCGGCGTTGTAGCGGATCAACCCGGCCTTCTGCAGCACGCTTGCGGCCTGCATGACTTTGGCGGGGTTGAGGCCGAGCATGTTGCCGATCAATTTCTCCGTCATGTGGATGCGCGTTGAAGGCAGCCTGTCCAGGCTCAGCAGCATCCAGCGGCACAGTTGCTGATCGACCGTGTGATGCCTGTTGCAGGCGGCGGTCTGTACCATTTGCGTGATCAACGCCGAGGCGTACATCAGCAGGAGCCGGGCCAGCGCTCCCCCGCCCTGGAACTCGTCCTTGAGCACTTGCGCCTTCAGGCGGTAGGCGTGACCGGCGTTTTGCACGATCGCCCGGCTCTGGGTGGATTCCCCGCCCATGAACAGGGCAACGCCGACCACGCCCTCGTTTCCGACGACGGCGATTTCCGCCGACTCGCCGTTTTTCATGACATAGAGCAGGGAAACGATGCAGTCGATCGGAAAATAGGCGTGGCTCATCGTCTGGCCGGACTCGTACAGGACCTGGCCCAATGTCAGGGGCACCAGTTCCAGATCGCCTGCCAGGCGCTCGCACTCTGCGGCGGACAATGCGGCGAGAAGCGCATTTTGCTGCGGACGATGCTGCTCTGTCGCGGAAAGGTTTTTCAATTTTTATGTTCCTCCGTAAACGCCTACCGCTTGCCGG
>CAZPNH010000289.1:0-3937 GCA_964587635.1 uncultured Bordetella sp. | reverse complement strand
TTCGTCGGTATCCACCAGCACCATCTCGTCCACGAGGTCGCGCGCGAGGCGGAAGGTCTCCTCGCCCACCTGCTTCACGGCAACGCCGTCGGCGAACAGGCCGACGTGGCCGAGCACCACGCGCCGCCGCGCCTTGAGCGATTTCGCCATGGCATCGGCGTCGGCCGGCTCCACGCCGATGATGCGCACCGAGGGCCGCACGCGCTTGATGTACGCCGCGATGCCGGAGATCAGCCCGCCGCCGCCCACC
Organism: uncultured Bordetella sp.; assembly: GCA_964587635.1. GTDB lineage: Bacteria > Pseudomonadota > Gammaproteobacteria > Burkholderiales > SG8-39 > RBG-16-66-20. The sequence goes on along the minus strand of CAZPNH010000289.1, from coordinate 3,687 downwards.
GGCACGAATACCGCGTGGACCGGCCGCGCGTGCTGGCGCAGGATTTCCATGCCGATGGTGCCCTGGCCGGCGATCACTTCCGGATCGTCGTACGGGTGCACGAAGGTCAGCCCGAGGCGGCGCTGCATTTTTTTCGCGTGCGCGAGCGCTTCCGAATAGGTATCGCCGCGCAGCACCGCTTCGGCGCCGCGCGCCAGCACCGCGTCGATCTTGATTTTCGGCGTGGTGACCGGCATCACGATCACCGCGCGGCAGCCGAGCTTCTGCGCCGCCAGCGCGACGCCCTGCGCGTGGTTGCCCGCGCTCGCCGTGATCACGCCCCTCGCGAGCTTGGCCGGCGCGAGGTGGGCCATCTTGTTGTAGGCGCCGCGCAGCTTGAAGGAAAACACCGGCTGCAGGTCCTCGCGCTTGAGCAGCAGGCGGTTGCCCAGGCGGCGCGACAGCGCGGGCGCGAGATCGAGCGGCGATTCGATCGCCACATCGTAGACGCGCGCCTTGAGCACCCGCTCCAGATAATCGTTCTTCTTCATGCGAAAAGCCTAGCACACTGCATCGTGCAGCCTCGCGGCGTGCTAGATTTCCCCGCATGATCACGCGCGAATGGCCGCTGATTCCGGTGTACGGCACGACGGCGCTGTTCTTCGCTTTCGACCGCGCGCTGCTGGGCTCGCTCGACAGCCTGCCGTGGACCGCGTTGATGCTCGCGTGGCTGTTCGCGATCATGCTCGCGGCGGCCTTCGCCGTGGTGCGCCACTCCGATTGCCTGGCGGAGATTTTCGGCGAGCCCTACGGCACCCTGATCCTCACGCTCGCCATCACCGGCATCGAGGTCTTGATGATCTCCGCGGTGATGCTCACCGGCCCCGTGATGTCCACGCTGGCGCGCGACACCATGTTCGCGGTGGTGATGATCGTCTTCAACGGCATGGCGGGCCTGTCGCTGCTGGTGGGCGGGCTGCGCTACCACGAGCAGACCTACAACCTGCAGGGCGCCAGCTCCTTCCTCGCGGTGATCCTGCCGCTGGCGGTGCTGGGCCTGGTGCTGCCCAACTTCACCTCCTCGCCCGGCGGCACGCTGTCCACGCTGCACGAAGCGTTCCTCATGCTGATGTCGGTGGGACTGTACGGAATCTTCCTCGCCATCCAGACGCTGCGCCACCGCCATTTCTTCCTCGCGGACGACGCGGTCGAGGAGGCGCCGGCGCCCATCACGGACCTGCGCCCCGCGGCCTACCACGGCGCGCTGCTGCTCGCCTACATCGTGCCGATCGTGCTGCTGTCGAAGAAAATCGCGGTGCCGATCGACCATGCGATCGGCGTGCTCGGCGCGCCGGCCGCGCTGGCGGGCTTCCTGGTGGCGGCGCTGATCCTTGCGCCCGAATCCATGGCGGCGGTGCGCGCGGCGCTCGCCAACCAGCTGCAGCGCGCCATCAACCTGCTGCTGGGCTCGGTGCTGGCCAGCATCAGCCTGACCATCCCGGCGGTGCTGGCGATCGGCCTGTTCACCGACCGGACGGTGGTGCTGGGCCTCGATCCCGTGGACTCGGTGCTGCTCGTGCTGACGCTCGGCATGAGCATGCTCACCTTCGGCAGCGGGCGCACCAACATCCTGCTCGGCGCGGTGCACCTGCTCCTGTTCTTCTCCTACCTGATTCTCATTTTCGAGCGCTAGGCGGCTTCGAGCTTGGCCACCGCCACGGCGAGCCACTTCACGCCCTGCTTGCCGAAATTCACCTGCACGCGGGCATCGCCGCCGTCGCCCTCGGCATCGACGATCACGCCCGCGCCGAATTTCGGATGCGTGACGCTCTGGCCGATGCGGAAGCCCGAGGCCTCGCGCCGCGCGAAGGTGACGGCTTCTTTCTTCGGAAAATAAGTGTCCTTGTTGTCCGAGTGGGACTGCCGTCTTGCCGGCGCGTCGAAACCCATGGACCGCTGGCGCGACAATTTGGGCGTGAGCCATTTCTTCAGGCCTTCGGGAATTTCTTCGAGGAAGCGCGACGCCAGGCTGTAGCGCGTCTGGCCGTGCAGCATGCGCGTCTGCGCGAAGGACAGGTACAGGCGCTGGCGCGCGCGCGTGATCGCCACGTAGGCGAGGCGGCGCTCTTCTTCCAGGCCGTCCTTCTCCGCGGTGCTCTGTTCGTGCGGGAACAGGCCTTCCTCCAGGCCGCTCAGGAACACGGCGTGGAATTCCAGGCCCTTGGCCGAGTGCACGGTCATGAGCTGCAGCGCGTCCTGGCCTTCCGCGGCCTGGTGATCGCCCGCCTCCAGCGCGGCATGGGTGAGGAAAGCCACCAGCGGCGGCATCTCCTCCTCTGCTTCCGGATCCGGGTCCTGCTCCCGCTGCGTGAACGCGGCGGCGGCGTTGACCAGTTCCTCGAGATTTTCAATCCTGTCGACGCCTTCGCGTTCGCTCTTGTAGTGGTCGATCAGGCCGCTGCGGTGGATCACGTGCTCGACCATCTCCGGCAGGGGGAGATCCTTCGTTTCGATCTGCAGCTCTTCGATCAGTTTCTTGAACAGCAGGCTCTTGCCGGAATCCACGGCGGCAAACAGCGACACCCCTTTCTGCTTCGCCGCGTCCTGCAGCTGCTCCATGCCGCGCGCGCCGATGCCGCGCGGCGGGAAGTTGGCGACGCGCAGGAAGGACGTGTCGTCCGCCGGCGAGGCGATGAGGCGCAGGTAGGCGAGCGCGTGCTTCACCTCGGCGCGCTCGAAAAAGCGCAGGCCGCCGTAGACGCGGTACGGGATGGCGGCGCCGAACAGCGCGTGCTCCAGCACGCGCGACTGCGCGTTCGAGCGGTAGAGCACGGCGATGTCCACCAGCCGCATGCCTTCGCGCCGGAGCGCGCCCACTTCTTCCGCGATGAAGCGCGCTTCGTCGGCATCCGATTCGCCCTCGAACACGCGCAGCGGATCGCCCTGGCCCGCGGAGGTCCAGAGGTTCTTGCCCAGGCGCTTCGTATTGTTGGAAATCAGCGCGTTGGCGGCGTCGAGGATGTTGCCCTGCGAGCGGTAGTTCTGCTCCAGGCGGATCACCTTGCCCCGGGAGTACTCCTTTTCGAATTCCGCCAGGTTGCCGACGTTGGCGCCGCGGAAGCCGTAGATGGACTGGTCGTCGTCGCCCACCGCGAACAGGCGCGATTCGGGCCCCGCGAACAGCTTGAGCCAGCGGTACTGCAGCCGGTTGGTGTCCTGGAATTCATCCACGAGGATGTAGCGGAAGCGCGCCTGGTAGTGCTGGCGCAGGATTTCGTTTCTCGCCAGCAGCTCGTAGCTGCGCAGCAGCAGCTCGGCGAAATCCGCCACGCCCTCGCGCTGGCACTGCTCGTCGTAGGCGGCGAAGAATTCCACCTGGCGGCGCGTGATGTCGTCGTAGGCGGGCACGTCGCGCGCGCGCAGCCCCTCGTCCTTGTTGCCGTTGATGAAGCGCTGCAGGTCGCGCGCCGGCAGGCGGTCCTCGTCGATGTTGAGCGCCCTCGCGAGGCGCTTCACCGCCGAGAGCTGGTCCTGCATGTCGAGGATCTGGAATTCGCGCGGCAGCCCGGCGTCCTGGTGGTGCGTGCGCAGGAGCCGGTTGGCGAGGCCGTGGAAGGTGCCGATCCACAGGCCGCGCGGGTTCACCGGCAGCATCGCCGTGAGGCGCGTCATCATTTCGCGCGCCTCCTTGTTGGTGAAGGTGACCGC
>CAZPNH010000288.1:0-3937 GCA_964587635.1 uncultured Bordetella sp. | reverse complement strand
GACTCGAGCTGCCGCAGGCCCAGGCGGGTCCGCTTGGATTTAATCATTCCTGTTATAGATCCTATCTGATCATTCTATTTCCATTATGAGCCAGGATTTCTAGAATCGGTATACCGGTTACCGGGACACCATGATCAATCCATTCCTGCATCGCATCCTTGCCGCGCTCGCGGCGGCAGCCATCATCGGCGCCGGCCCTGTCCACGCGCAGGGCTATCCCGCCAAGCCGATCACCATCGTGATTCCGTTCGGGGCGGGCAGCGGAACCGACCAGGTGGCGCGCGCCATGGCAAGGGCCATGGCCGAAGAGATGCCCGGCGCGGTACTGGTGATGGATTACAAGCCGGGGGCGAGCGGATTCATCGCGGCGCGGGCCGTGGCGCAGGCCTCCGCCGACGGCTACACGCTGATGATGACGACGAACACTACCCAGTCGGCGAATCCGCACCTGTTCAGGAAGCTTCCCTACGATCCGGTCAATGATTTCGCGCCGGTCGCGGCGCTCGCCCGGGGCTCGATGGTGCTGACGGTGCCGGCGTCGAGCACGATCGATTCGGTATCGAAATTCATCGCCTCGGCGCGCGCCAACCCGCTCAACGTGGGCGCCGGCAATTCCTCCAGCCGGGTCGCCCTGGAGATGTTCAAGCAGATGACGGGAACGAAGCTCATCTACGTTCCCTACAAGAGCAACCCGCAGGCGGTGACCGACCTGGTCGGCGGCCAGATCGACGCCATGTTCGCGGATACCGCGACGGCCCTGCCGCTCGTCAACGGCGGAAAGTTGCGGGCGCTGGCCTACGCGGCGCACGAGCGTTCCTGGGCGCTGCCGTCGTTGCCGACGCTGGATGAATCCGGCGTGAAGGGTTTCGCCCTGTATTACTGGGTCGCCGTTTACGCGCCGAGAGCTACGCCGCCTGAGATCGTCAATCGCCTGAACGAGGCCTTCAGCAAGAGCGCGCGCTCAGACATCGTCAAGCCCACCTATGCGCAGGCGGTCCTCGATGTCTTCACTACCTCGCCCGGCGGACTCGCCGAGTTTCAGCGCGCCGAAACCGAAAAATGGGGCCGGGTCATCAAGGACGCCGGGATCGAGCCCGAGTGAGCTGATGGCGGGACCGCTCCAAGGCGTCCGAATACTGGATCTCACGACCGTCGTGATGGGTCCGTTCGCCACGCAGATCCTCGGCGACATGGGCGCCGACGTGATCAAGATCGAATCGCCCGCCGGCGATTCCATGCGCAAAGTCGGCCCGTTTCGCCACGAAGGCATGGGGCCGCTGTTCCTCCAGGCAAACCGCAACAAGCGCAGCGTCGTACTGGATCTGAAGAAGCCCGAGGGCAGGCAGGCACTGCTCGGGCTGGTGCCGGAAGCAGACATCGTGGTCTACAACATCCGCCCCCAGGCGATGCGCCGGCTGGGCCTGGACTACGAAACGCTCTCGGCCCTGAACCCCGGCATCATCGTTTGCGGCGCCTTCGGTTTCGGCGAGGACGGACCCTACGCGGGCCGGCCTGCCTACGACGACATCATGCAGGCTGCTTCGGGCGTGTCGTCGCTGTTCCAGAGGGTGAACGGCGTCCCGAGTTACGCGCCGCTCAACATCTGCGACCGGACGGTCGGCCTGTACCTCGCCAATGCGCTGCTCGCCGCGCTGTTTCACAAGCAGCGCACCGGCGAAGGCCAGTCGATCGAGTTGCCGATGTTCGAGACCATGGCCCAGTTCGTTCTCGGCGACCACATCGGCGGCGAGGTGTTCCTGCCTGCCGAAGGCGGCACGGGATACAAGCGCCTGCTGTCTACCCAGCGCGGCCCCTACCCCACTCGCGACGGCCACCTGTGCGTTGTCGTTTACACGGACGATCACTGGCGCAAGTTCTCCGCCATGGTCGGCATGCCGGATCTGCTGGCCGAAAATGCCCGCTTCGCCAGCCTCGAGACGCGCACGATTCACGCGGAGGCGGTCGGCGCCTTCCTCGCGGCGTGCCTGCCGCACAAATCGACGCAGCAATGGGTCGACTTGTTCGCGCAAGCCGACATCCCGGCGAGCCGGGTCAATTCGATTGACGACCTCCTGCACGACCCGCACCTGCGGGCCGTCGGATTCTGGAAAGAAATGCAGCACACGACGGAGGGCCGCATCCGCGTCACGAGCGTTCCCGGCACCTGGTCTCGGACGCAGCCGGAGATCCGCCGCTTGGCGCCGAACCTAGGCGAACACACCGGCGAATTGCTGGCAGGGCCCAATGACTGATCCTGTCGTCCTCACCGAGCGCCGCGGCTTGGCGCAGTGGATCTTCATCAACCGCGAGGAGCGGCGCAACGCGCTCAACGCGGAAGTGATCGAAGGTCTCCACGCCGGGATCGTGGCCGCGGCGGCCGATGCATCCGTGCGCGCCGTCGTGCTCACCGGCGCGGGGCAGAAGGCGTTCTGCGCCGGCGCCGACCTGACAGGGGGCGTCGGTACTTTCGGTGAAGGCCTCGACGAACCGACCACGGACTTCGGACGGCTCGCGCGCGCCACGCGCGCGGTCGGCGTTCCGATCATCGGACGCATCAATGGCGACTGCGTGGCCGGAGGCATGGGCCTCATGGCCTTATGCGATCTCGTCATCGCCTCGGACCGTGCCCGCTTCGGGCTGCCCGAGGCCAAGGTCGGCGTATTCCCGATGCAGGTGCTCGTCTACCTGCGGCGCATGCTGCACCCGCGGCACGTCAATGAATTGTGCCTGACTGGCGAACTCATCGACGCGGCCCGCGCCCGCGACATCGGCATCGCCAACGAGGTGGCGGCCTTCGAGCATCTCGACGCGCGCGTGGAGGCGCTGGTCGCGCGGCTGGCGGCAATGTCGCCCGTCGCCATGAAGCGCGGCAAATACGCGATCGCGGCCATGGAGTGGATGGCGTTTCACGAGGCGCTCGCGTTCGCCGAGTCGCAGATCGCCCTCGCTTCCCGCACCGACGACGCGCGCGAAGGTCTCGCCGCGTTCAACGGGAAGCGCAGGCCTCGCTGGGCACCGAAAGGCGGCGGCACGTGAGCGAGCGCATCGTCCGCATCGGCGGCGCTTCCGGCGCCTGGGGCGACAGCCCGATGGCGACCGGGCAGCTGATGCAGGCCGACATTCAGTATCTGATGATGGACTACCTCGCGGAAGTCACGATGTCGCTGCTAGCGCGCGCGCGGCTGAAGGACCCCGAGGCGGGCTATCCGCCCGATTTTGTCGGCTATCTGAAGCCGCACCTGGCGGAACTCAAGCGCCGCGGCATCAGGGTGGCGAGCAACGCGGGCGGCGTGAATCCGCGGGGCTGCAAGCGCGCCCTCGAAGCCGCCGCCGCCGAGCTTGGGGTCGCTTTGCGGGTAGCGGTGGTGGAAGGCGATGACCTGAGCTCTCAACTCGACGCGTTGCAGGCCCAAGGCGTGCGCGAATGGCGCTCCGGAGAACCACTGCCAGCCAAGCTGCTGACGGCCAATGCTTACCTCGGCGCGATTCCCATCGCCAGGGCGTTCGAAGCAGGCGCCGATATCGTGATCACCGGACGCTGCGTGGACAGCGCGCTGGCGCTCGGAATACTGATGCATGAATTCGGCTGGCCGGCCGACGACTACGACCGGCTGGCGGCAGGGAGTCTGGTGGGGCACATGCTGGAATGCGGACCGCAGGCGACCGGCGGCCTTTTTACCGACTGGGAGCAGGTTCCGGGCTGGCACGACATCGGCTACCCAATCGCGGAGTGCGGCGCCGACGGGCGCTTCGTCCTGACCAAGCCGGCGGAAACCGGCGGCCTGGTGTCTCCGGCCAGCGCCGCGGAGCAGGTGCTGTACGAGATCGCGGATCCGGCCGCCTATTTTCTTCCGGACGTCACGGCGGATTTTTCCGGCGTCAGGCTGGAGTGCGCCGGGCCGGACCGCGTACTGGTAAGCGGCGCCCGGGGCCGCGC
>CAZPNH010000287.1:0-3939 GCA_964587635.1 uncultured Bordetella sp. | reverse complement strand
CGGGGTGAAATAAAGCCCCAGCGCGGTGCCGATGACCAGCTGTCCCAGCTGCCGGCTGCCAGGTACCGAGCGCAGCTGTCCGCCGGCGAAATTGCAGCCGGCCATCGCCAGCAGCGGGCCGATCATCCACGGCAGAGGGGTCTTCAGCCACGCAAACAGGCTGCCGCTCGCAATGCAAAGCGCGAGCGCGAGCACAGGATTGACCCAGGTATCGCGCGCCGCCTTCATTTACCGATGCAGAAGCGCGAAAAAATTTCCCCCAGCAAATCGTCCGCGCTGACCCGCCCGGAAATCTCGCCGAGCGCGGCCTGGGCGAGGCGCAGTTCCTCCGCGAAGAATTCCCAGCGGCTGAGCTGTGCGGCGGCAGCGGCAAGATGCGCCTGCGCGCCCTTGAGGGCGCGCAGATGCCGCTCGCGCGCCAGGAATACCGATTCACCGCGCGAATTCCAGCCCGCCGCCTGGAGCAGCGCCGCGCGCAGTGCATCCAGCCCCGCGCCGGTCTTGGCCGACACATGCACTTCGTCGCCGCGCTTTCCGGCAACGGAACCCGGAACGAGATCAATCTTGTTGACCACGGTAATCCGCGTGCCGGTGAATTCCTCTTCGGGCGCTTCCCTCTTGCCGGCCTCGAGGATCACCAGTACGACATCGGCGCGCGCCAGTTCCTCGCGCGCGCGCTGCATGCCGATACGTTCGATTTCGTCGCCCGAAGCGCGCAGGCCGGCGGTATCCACCACCACGATCGGCACGCCTTCGATCTGTATCGACTCACGCAGGGCATCGCGCGTGGTTCCGGGCGTGGCCGTGACAATGGCGCGCTCCTCGCCCGCGAGCCGGTTGAGCAGGCTCGACTTGCCGACGTTCGGCCGGCCGGCGAGCACGACGTGAATGCCGTTGCGAAGCAGGCTTCCCTGCCCGCTTCTCGCGATCACGTCAGCGAGCGCCGCCTGCAGTTTCCCGAGACGCGCGCTGGCGTCGTTGCGGTGCAGCGAGTCCACTTCCTCGTCCGGAAAATCGAGCATCGCCTCGGTAAGCGCGCGCAACTCGGTGAGTTGCGCGACCAGAGCGGCAATCACCGAGGAGAATTCGCCGCTCAGCGAGCGCAGCGCCGAACGCGCCGCCTCCCGGCTGGCGGCTTCGATCAGGTCGGCCACGGCTTCGGCCTGCGCGAGATCAATCCTGCCGTTGAGAAATGCCCGACGCGTGAACTCGCCTGGTTCGGCGAGGCGGGCTCCGGCGTCGAGCACCGCCGCGAGCAGCTCCTGCATCACCACCGGGCCGCCATGCCCCTGGAGTTCGAGGACGGCCTCGCCGGTATACGAATGGGGTGCCTGGAAGTACAGGGCAATACCCTCGTCCACGCGCTCGCCGCGAGCGTCCCGGAACGGGCGAAAAACGGCTTTTCCGATTTCAGGCAGTTGCCCGATCACCTCGCTGGCGATCTGCGGCACCGCCGGGCCGGACACGCGAACGATGCCGATGCCACCCCGTCCGGACGGGGTGGCAACGGCGGCGATGGTGTCGGCGGCTATCTCACCGTCTGGCATGGGCAGGTTTGTCGCGGTTGAACATCCGCTGGATCTGCCATTGTTGAAGGATGGAGAGAATATTGTTGACCAGCCAGTACAGCACCAGTCCAGCCGGGAAGAAGAAGAAGAACACGCTGAATATGAACGGCATGAACTGCATCACCTTCGCCTGCACCGGATCGGGCGGCACCGGATTCATCTTGGTCTGCAGCACCATGGTCACCGTCATGAGGATAGGCAGCACATAGTAGGGATCCTGCGCCGAGAGATCCTGAATCCACAGCATGAACGGCGCGTGCCGCAACTCGATGGCGGCGAGCAGCACCCAGTACAGCGCGATGAACACGGGAATCTGCACCAGGATCGGGAAACAACCGCCCAGCGGATTGATCTTCTCCGTCTTGTAGAGCTCCATCATCGCCTGGTTCATCTTGGCGCGGTCGTTCTCGTACATCTGGCGGATCTTGGTCATGCGCGGCGTGATGAGCTTCATCTTCGCCATGGATTTGTAGCTGGTCGCGGAGAGCGGGAAAAACACCAGCTTGATCAGGACCGTCAGCAGGATGATGGCCACGCCCCAGTTGCCGCTCAGGGCGTGGAACTTCTCCAGCAGCCAGAACAGCGGCCAGGCGATGATGGTCAGCCAGCCGTAATCCACCACCAGATCGAATCCCGGCGCGACGGCCGCAAGGCGGTTCTGCTCCTGCGGCCCGGCATACAACGGCACGTCCAGCGTGGCGTTTGCGCCGGGCGCGATGGGTCCGGTGGAAATCAGCGCGCGGCCCGCGTAGATGCCATCCGCGCGTTTTTCCACCGCATATTCGCGCGCGATCTTGGCCGCGGGGATCCAGGCGGCGACAAAGTAGTGCTGCACGTAGGCTAGCCAGCCGTCGCTGCTTTGCTTGACAAAGGCAAGGTGGACATCGGTCAGAGCCACCTTCTGAAACTTCTTCTCTTCGGTGTAGACCGCGTAGCCGTTGAAGCTTCGCGCGCCGAAGGTGTCGGCCACCGCATTGGAAGCGGCAGTCGAGGTTCCATCGTGCGTGAGTTGGAAATACGCGTACGGCGTAACCGGTGCGGCGCCGCCATTGTGGATTTCGAGCGCAACATCGATCAGGTAGCTGTCGCGCTTGAAGCGGTAGATCTTGGTCGCCGACAGCCCGTCCTTGCCCTGGGCTGTGAGACGCACTTCAAGCACATCCTGGCCCGCGGCCAGCGTGGTGCTCCCCGGCTGCGCGCTCCAGACGGTACGGTGATTCGGGCCGCCCTCGCCGGTCAGTCCGCTTTGCGCCTCGTAGCGATGTTCGGAGCCGAGCAGCACCAGATTCTTTCCTGAATCCTTGGCTTCCTTGTGCTTGAGCAGTTCGACGCGCTTCAGGGTGGCGCCGAGCGTATCGATCTCGGCCACCATGACATCGGTGCGCACTTCGATGGTCTCGCCCTTCGCGACTGCGGCTCCCGGCACGCTGGCCTCGGGCGCACGCTGGAGTGCCGCGGCGGCAGGCTCGGTTCCCGCCTTGCCGGCGGGCGTGGGCACCGCTGCGGGCGAAGACACCTGAGGCGGCTGCGGCACGGGCCTGGGACGGTGGTCCTTCTCCCACGCGTCCCACAGCATGAGCAGCGAGAAACCGAAAATGAAGAACAGGACGAGGCGTTGCGTATCCATCATTTCCCTGCCTCATTTGCGCCCGCGCGATGCTGCAGCGGCACCGGATCGAAGCCGCCGGGATGCCAGGGCCCGCAGCGGCAGAGCCTGCGCGCCGTCAGCCAGCCGCCGCGCAACGCGCCATGGTTCTCGAGCGCTTCCTCTGCATAGGCCGAGCAGTTCGGATGAAACCGGCATGCCGGCGGCAGCAGCGGGCTGACGAAATACCGGTAGGCGCGGACCAGCGCGCCCAGCACGTCCTTCAATGTCACGCTCATGGATTCAACCCCGAAAAGAGCTCGCGCAGGCGCGCCAGCATCGCCGTCCCCGGCCTGGCTCCGTAGGGCGGGCGCACCAGCACATCCCGCGCGCCCAGAGCCGCCTGCTCCAGCCGGAACGCCTCGCGGATGCAACGCTTGATCTGATTGCGCACGGTTGCCCTTGCTGCGTGCTTGCGTGAGATGAGGATACCGAGCCGCGGCGGACCTTCCGTGCGCGTCGAAACGAACAACGTATAACCCGACTTGCTGCGCCGCGACCCCTCGCGCAGCAGGCGCTCGAAATCCGCCTTCTTGGCGAGCCGCCTGCTTGCATCCAGGCCGAAACGTGCCCGCATTGATCTGCCGAGCACGTCGGGGCGCAAGCCTACACGGCGAGGCGCTTTCGTCCCTTTGCCCGCCTCGCGCGCAGCACCGCGCGCCCATTGGCCGTGCGGCTGCGCACGAGAAAGCCGTGCGTCCGTGCGCGTCGTATCTTGGATGGCTG
>CAZPNH010000286.1:0-3946 GCA_964587635.1 uncultured Bordetella sp. | reverse complement strand
GACCACCTGGTGTGCCTGCAATGCGGCCGGGTCGAGGAGTTCTACGACAGCGAAATCGAGAAGCGCCAGCACGAGATCGCGCGCAAGAACGGCTTCGAGCTGCACGGCCACTCGCTGGCGCTCTACGCCGACTGCACCAAAACGAACTGCCCTCACCGACCCGCTTAGGAGGGGGAAGCGGGGGAACCTGGGTTCCCCTGTTACGAGCGGCTATTTCCCCAGCAATTCCGCGGCGTGCTTTCGGGTTGTCGCGGTAATTTCCGCGCCGCCCAGCATGCGCGCCAGTTCCTCGATGCGGCCGGCGCGGTCCAGCCGCGTCACCGCGCTGCTGACCTTGCTGCGGGTCCCTGATTTGGACACCGACCACTGCTCGTCGGCCTGCGCCGCGACCTGTGCCAGGTGCGTCACGCACAGGACCTGGCGCTCGCGGCCCAGTTTTTTCAGCGAGCGGCCGACGGTCTCGGCCACCGCGCCGCCGATCCCCGAATCGATTTCGTCGAACACCAGCGTGCCGATGGACGAGCCTGTCGCCGCGACCAGCTGGATCGCCAGGCTGATGCGCGACAGCTCGCCGCCGGAGGCCACCTTGGCCAGCGGCCGCAGCGGCAGGCTCGGATGCGAAGCCACCTCGAACGCCACCTCCTCCAGGCCGCCCGCCCCGGGCGCGTCCAGCGGGCGCAGCGAGGCGGCGAACCGGCCGCCCGCCATCGCCAATCCCTGCATCGCCTGGGTCACTTCGCGGCCCAGCGCCTGCGACGCGCTCTTGCGCTTCGCCGACAGCTTCTTCGCCGCCGCGTCGTAGCGGCCCTTCGCGGCCGCCACCTCGCGCTGCAGGGCTTCCGGACTGGCAGCCAGTTCGAGCTCCTGGAAACGCAGTCCGAGGCTTTTCTCCAGCGCGGGCAGCTCCGCCGGCTTGACGCGGTACTTGCGCCCCGCGGCATGCAGCGCCTCGATGCGCTGCTCCGCTTCGCGCAGCGCGGCCGGGTCCAGATCCACGCGCGAGGCGTAATCGCGCAGGTCGCGCGCCGCCTCGCCGGCCTGCGCCTCGGCGGATTCGAGCATCTCCACGATCGCCTTCAGCTGTGTGTCATGCTCCGATAACGCCCGCAAGCGGCTGGCGACCGCGCTGAGCTGCGGCAGGCAGGCGCCGTCCGCTTCCGACAGCGATTCCAGCGAGGACTGCGCACCCGCGAGCAGGCTGGAACCGTGCGCAAGTCGCTGGTGCTGCGCGGCCAGCGTGTCCCATTCGCCGTCCTTCAAGCCGAATTTCTTCAGTTCGGCGACTTTTTCCTGCAGGTCCGCGCGCTCCGCTTCGCGCCTGGCGAACTGCTCCTCGGCCTCGGCGGCCAGCGTTTCCAGCCGCTTCCAGGCGCGCCAGGCCTCTGCGCAGGATTGCGCGAGTTCCTGCGCGCCGGCATGCGCGTCCAGCAGCTCGCGCTGCGCCGCCGCGCGCATCAGGGACTGGTGTTCGTGCTGGCCGTGGATGTCCACCAGGTGCTCGCCGGCCTCGCGCAGCTGCGCCAGCGTCGCGGAATGGCCGTTGACGAAGCAGCGCGAGCGGCCGGCGCGGTCGATCGTGCGGCGCAGGATCACGTTGCCTGGATCCCCTTCCAGGCCGGTCTCGGCAAGATGCCGTTCGAGCGCGCTTGCTTCGGCAACTTCGAATTCCGCCTGCAGTTCGGCCCGTTGCGCGCCTTCGCGCACCAGCGAGGCGTCGGCGCGCCCTCCGACCAGCAGCTCGATGGCGTCCACCAGGATGGATTTGCCGGCGCCCGTCTCGCCGGAGAGGACCGTGAATCCCGCGCCGGTCTCGAGCTCCACGCGCTCGACGATCACCAGGTCGCGGATGCCCAGCGCGCGCAGCATCAGTCGCCCAGCCGCTTGCCCACCGTTTTGCTCCAGCGCAGTTTCTCGCGCAGCATCGTGAAGTAGCTGTAGCCGGGCGGATGCACGAAGCGGATCGAATCGGCGGAGCGCCTGAGCACCAGGCGGTCGCCTTCCTGCAGGTCGGTGAGCGCGAAGCCGTCGAAATGCGCGCGCGCGTCCAGCGCGTGCATCAGCGAGATTTCGATGACGCTGGAATCGCTCACGCTGACCGGCCGCGCCGACAGCACATGCGGATTGAGCGGCACCAGCGCGAACGCGCGCACGCTGGGCTGCAGGATCGGCCCCTGGGCGGACAGCGCGTAGGCGGTCGAGCCGGTCGGCGTCGCGACGATGACGCCGTCGGCGCGCAGGCGGTAGACGTATTCGCCGTCGATGGACAGCTTGAACTCGATCAGGCGCGCCTGCGAACCCTTGGTGAGCACAGCCTCGTTCAGGGCCAGCGTGCGCAGCAGCGTCTTGCCGTCGCGCAGGATCTCGGCGTCGATCAGCGAGCGCTCCTCGATGAGGTGGCGGCCTTCGAGGATCGCGCCCACCGACTCGCTCATGTCCTGCATCGCGATGTCGGTCATGAAGCCGAGCCGGCCCTGGTTGATGCCCGCGAGCGGCACCTTGTAGCGCGCCAGGTTGCGCGCGGCGGCCAGCATGGTGCCGTCGCCGCCCAGCACGATGGCGAGGTCGGCGCCGCCGCCGATTTCCTCGTAGCCGGCGACCTTGCCGTTCTCGCCGACGCTGGCGGCGGTTTCGCGCTCGAGGGTCACCTCGCAGCCGCGCTGGCGCAGGAAATCGCGCAGCGCGCGCAGCGGCTGGGCGATCTCCGGGGCCTGCTTGCCGATCAGCGCGACGCGCCGGAATGCGGGCTTCATCGCGCGATTCTAACGGTAGAATCCGCAGATGCTGGATAAACGCGCGCAGATCCTGCTGAAGACCCTCGTCGAGCGGTACATCGCCGAAGGCCAGCCGGTCGGCTCGCGCACGCTGTCGCGCTACGCCGGGCTGGACCTGTCGCCGGCGACGATCCGCAACGTGATGTCGGACCTGGAGGAGCTGGGCCTCATCGCCAGCCCCCACACCTCGGCCGGCCGCGTGCCGACGCCGCTCGGCTACCGCTTCTTCGTGGATTCCCTGCTGGTGGTCAAGCAGCTCGGCTCGGGCGAACTGCACCAGCTCGAGGACCAGCTGCATCCCGACAACCCGCAGCGCGTCATCCAGGCCGCCTCGCAGCTGCTGTCGCAGCTCACCAGCTTCGCCGGCATCGTCATGACGCCGCGGCGGCGCGCCCTCACCTTCCGCCAGATCGAATTCCTCCGGCTGTCGGAAAAGCGCATCCTGCTGATCGTCGTCACGCCCGACGGCGACGTGCAGAACCGCATCCTGTTCACCGAGCGCGACTACTCGCCCGCGGAGCTGGTCTCCGCCGCCAACTACCTGAACCAGAACTACTCCGGCCACAGCTTCGAGGACATCCACCAGCGCCTGCACGACGAGCTGCGCGAAATCCGTCAAGACCTGACCTCGCTCATGAGCGTCGCGCTGGAGGCGAGCAGCCGGGCGGTATCCGAGGGCAACGAGCAGTACGTGATCACCGGCGAGCGCAACCTGCTCGCGGTGCACGACCTGTCGCAGGACATGGGCCGCATGCGCCAGCTGTTCGAGCTGTTCGAGCACAAGACCTCGCTGGTGCAGATCCTCGACCTGTCGCTGCGCGGCGAAGGCGTGCAGATCTTCATCGGCGGCGAATCGGGCGTCTCGGCGCCGGACGAGGTGAGCGTGGTGACGTCGCCCTACAAAGTGGGCGGCGAGGTGGTCGGCACGGTCGGCGTGATCGGGCCGACGCGCATGGCCTACGACCGCGTGGTGCCGATCGTGGACGTCACCGCGAAGCTGCTGTCGAGCGCGCTTTCGCAGCCTTAGCGCCCAGCCCTGAACGGCATCCTTCTCGTCAATCTCGGCACGCCGGCGGCGCCCACGCCCGCCGCGGTGCGGCGCTACCTCGCCGAATTTCTCGCCGATCCGCGCGTCGTGCAGCTGCCGAGGTTCCTCTGGCTGCCCATCCTGCACG
>CAZPNH010000285.1:0-3954 GCA_964587635.1 uncultured Bordetella sp. | reverse complement strand
CCTGCCAGCCCGAGAGGTAGATCGCCTGCACGCCGGCCTTCACCTGCTGCATCGCCTGGTTGCCGGTGAGAGCGCCCAGCGAGTTCACGAACGGCATCTCGTTGCACTTCTTCCAGAGTTTTTCCGCGCCCAGTTTCGCCAGCGTGTGCTCGATCTTCACGCTGCCGCGCAGCTTCACGACGTCGACGGCGTCGTAGCCGCGCCGCACGCCTTTCCAGCGCGGATTTTCCTTCCAGTCTTTTTGGATTTGCGTGATCGCTTGCTCTCTGGGGCTCATCATTTCTCCTGGGGAAAAGGGCTGAATACAAGGCGTTGAATCCCCAGCACATTACCGGCCCGTATGACGCGCAGCAACATCGATAACCACGATGCGGAATGGCACAAAAACAAGGATTTACAGCAGCTTAGGTAGGGTCTATTTCACAATGCGGCGAGGCATTTCAAATTTATGCTGCCCCGCAAAAATCACCGGCCGCCGTTCAGGTCTGGACCAGCCTGCGATGGCTGTGGACGCTCATGAGGATGCCGATGCCGATGAACAGGGTGAGCAGCGCCGAGCCGCCGTAGGAAACGAACGGCAGCGGCACCCCGACCACCGGCAGGATTCCCGAAACCATGCCCATGTTGACGAAGGCGTAGGTGAAGAGCATCAGCGTGATGGTCGCGGCGAGCAGGCGCGCGAAGAAAGTGGCGGCGTTGGCCGCGATCATCAGCCCGCGCGCGATCAGCAGCGTGTAGAGCGTCATCAGCAGCACGTTGCCGATCAGGCCGAATTCCTCTGAAAACACCGCGAAGATGAAATCGGTGTGGCGCTCCGGGATGAACTCCAGGTGCGTCTGGGTGCCGTGCAGCCAGCCCTTGCCGCTGAGGCCGCCCGAGCCGACCGCGATGGTGGACTGGATGGTGTGGTAGCCGGCGCCCAGCGGATCCTGGGTCGGGTCGATGAGCGTGAGGATGCGCTTCCTCTGGTAGTCGTGCAGCATGCCCCACAGCGGCGCGAGGCTCGCCAGGCCCAGCACGCCCAGCGCCGCGATCACCTTCCAGCCGATGCCGGCGAAGAAGATGACGTAGCAGCCCGCCGCGGCCACCAGCACCGCGGTGCCGAGGTCCGGCTGGCGGGCGATCAGCAGCACCGGGATCGCCATCATCAGCGCCGCCATGCCGAAGTCGCGCATGCGCAGCGTCGCCTCGTTCTTGTGGAAGTACCAGGCGAGCATCAGCGGCAGCGCGAGCTTCATCATCTCCGAGGGCTGGAAGCGCGTGACGCCGATGTGCAGCCAGCGGCGCGCGCCGTTGACGACGTCGCCCGCGAGCGCCACCGCCACCAGCAGCGCGACGCCGAGGACATAGGCCGGCACGGCAAAGCGCATCAGCGTCTGCGGCGGGATGCGCGCCACGACCCACATCGCCACGAACGCGACCGAAAAATTGGCGACCTGCGCCGTGACGCGCGCGGGCTGCTCGTAGCTCGCGGAGAACAGCGTCAGCAGGCCGAGGGTGACCAGGCAGATGGTGATCGCGAGCAGCGGGCCGTCGATGCCCTCGGCGAGGCGCGCGGCGATGCGGCGCGGGGAAAGCCGGGCGAGTTCCATCAGTCGCCTTCCTCCTCCTCGTCCGCGCCGGCCTTGCCCGTCCCCGCCGCGCCCTCCGGCAGCTTGCCCAGCATGTAATAGTCGAGCACGGTGCGCGCGATCGGCGCGGCGGCGCGCGCGCCGAAGCCGCCGTTCTCGACGATCACCATGAGCGCGATCTTGGGACTCTCCAGCGGCGCGAAGACGATGAACAGCGAATGGTCGCGGTGCCGCTCGGCGACTTTCTTCTCGTCGTATTTCTCGCCCTGCTTCATGCCGATCACCTGCGCCGTGCCGGTCTTGCCGCCGTTGGTGTATTCGGCATTGCCGAAGGCGCGCGCGCCGGTGCCTTCCTTGTTCACCCCGGCCATGGCGCGCTTGACGAACTCGATGTTGTCGGGCTTCAGCGGGATCCGGCTGATCAGCACCGGCTCGATGTTGCGCCGCTGGCCGGTGCGCAGGTTGTCGATCGCCGACACCAGGTGCGGCCGGTACATGTCGCCGTTGGCTGCCAGCGTCGCCAGCGCGACGGCGAGCTGGATCGGCGTATAGGCGTTGTAGCCCTGGCCGATGCCGATGGAAATGGTTTCGCCCGCGTACCACTTCTGCTGCTCGGGGCGGCGGAAGCGCTTCTGCTTCCATTCCTGCGAGGGCAGCACGCCGGTCGCCTCGCCCTCCAGGTCGATGCCGCTTTTCGCGCCGAAGCCGAACTTGCTCATGAAGCCGGCGATGGCGTCGATGCCCATGTCGTTGGCGAGCTGGTAGTAGAAGGTGTCGGAGGACACCACGATGGATTTGTACAAGTCGACGTAGCCGTTGCCGCCCGGCTTGGAATCGCGGAAGCGCCGGCCGCCGAACTCGAAATAGCCCGGGTCGTTGATCGCGCTCTTGGGCGTGCGCTTGCCCGATTCCAGCGCGGCCAGCGCCATGTAGGGCTTGAAGGTCGAGCCGGGCGGGTAGACGCCGGCGATGGCGCGGTTGTTGAGCGGCCGGTCGGGAGAATTGTTGAGCTCCGCCCAGCTTTGCGGGTCGATGCCGTCGACGAACAGGTTCGGGTCGAAGCCCGGCTTGGAGACGAAGGCGAGCACGCCGCCGGTCGTGGGCTCGATCGCCACCAGCGCGCCGCGCCGGTCGCCGAAGGCGGTCTCGGCGACTTCCTGCAGCTTGATATCGAGCGTCAGCGTAACGTTGTTGCCGGACTGGGCCGGCGTGCGCGCGAGCGTGCGGATGCCGCGGCCTGCGGCGTCGATCTCCACCTGCTCGAAGCCGGTGGTGCCGTGCAGTTCCTGCTGGTAGCTCGCCTCCAGCCCGGTTTTGCCGATGAAATCGGTGCCGCGGTAATTGGCTTCGACGCCGAGGTCCTCGAGCTTGTCCTGGTCGGCCTGGTTGATGCGGCCGATGTAGCCGATGACGTGCGCGGCGAGGTCGCCGTGCGGGTACTGGCGGAACAGGCGCGCCTTGATGTCGACGCCGGGGAAGCGGTAGCGGTTGGCGGCGAAGCGCGCCACTTCCTCGTCCGTGAGGCGGGTGCGGATCGGCAAGCTCTCGGCGTTGCGCGTCTCGGCGAACAGTTTGCGGAAGCGGCTGCGGTCCTTCGGCTGCACTTCGATGACTTCACCAAGCTCCTGGATGGTGCGCTCGAGATCGCGCACTTTTGCCGGGAAGATCTCCAGCGTGTAGGCGGAGTAGTTGCGCGCCAGCACCACGCCGTTGCGGTCGAGGATCAGGCCGCGGTTGGGCGCGATCGGCACGATGGAGATGCGGTTGTCCTCGGCCTTGGCGGCGTAGGTGTCGTGCTGCACCACCTGCAGCTGGAAAAAGCGCAGGAACAGCAGCGCGAACGCCGCCAGCACGGCGAAGCCGGCGAAGCCGATGCGCAGCTGGAAGAAGTACAGCTCGCGCTCGTGGTTCTTGAGTTCGCCCAGCCTCATGAAACCCGGCTCATATGGCTCTCGTCTCGTCCACGTCCGTGGGCATGCGCTGCGGCAGCAGCAGCAGCGCGCTCACCAGCGGCCAGAGCGCGGCGCCGAGGAGCGGTCCCACCGCGATCGTCCAGCCTGGCAACTCGGCGCCGGCCGCGAGGCGCACCAGCGCCGCGACGCCCTGCGCGAGCAGCAGCAGCGCGGCGACGTGCAGCGCCTGGCCCCACAGCGGGAACCAGAGGATGCGGCGCGAGAGCGTGATGGCCGCGAAGGCGAGCAGCGAGTAGACGAGCGCGTGCTGGCCCATCAACACGCCGTTGCCGACATCGATCAGCAGGCCGAGCAGCCAGCCCGCGCCCAGTCCCACCAGGCGCGGCTGCCGCACGCACCAGAAGGTGAGCACCAGCGCCACGAAATCGGGCACCAGCGCGACGTTCCGCCACGGCAGGAAATCGAGCAGC
>CAZPNH010000284.1:0-3971 GCA_964587635.1 uncultured Bordetella sp. | reverse complement strand
TTCAGGTTGCGCAGCACGCGCGCGAGGATCTGGCGGTTGCTCGCCGGCTCGAGGAACTGGTCGAGCGGCAGCTCGGCGACCGGGACACCGCCCGCCTTGCCGCCTGCCAGGTCGCGCGGCACTACGCGCTTGAGGCGTTCGCGCAGCTCGTTTTCGGACTGGGGCACGCCGCCCGAGAAGGGATCGAGCACCAGCGTGCCGCCGCGCAGCGGCAGACGCACGAGGAAATGCCCCGGGAAGGAAACGCCCTCGAAGGGCAGTTCGATGCGCCGGCCGATCTCCATGTACAGCACGGCCAGCGTGATCGGGATCCCGGTGCGGCGGTCGAGGACCTCGTTCAGGTAGGAGTTGCGCGGATCGTAGTAGTCGTCCGTGTTGCCGCTGAAGCCCAGATCGTCGAATAGGAATTCGTTCAGCGCGATCACCCGGTCCTCGATCATCGCGTCGATCGCGAGGCGCGCGCGCAGGCGCCTGGCGAAACGGTCGATCTCGCCCACATAGCCGTCCACGTCCAGCCCCGGATAAGCGTCTTCCGCGATCTGCAGGCAGGCCCGTGCCAGCTCGATCTTCTCGTCGCCGCGCGATACCAGTTCGGCGAAGCGTTCGAGGCCGGCCGTCACTCCGCGCCCCGGATGGAGAAATGGCGCGGCCGGAAGCCGAACGCGAACAGGCAGCCGCCGTAGACGCAGGTTCCCAGCAGCACCAGCGCCGCCAGCATGCCCAGCTTCCAGTGCCAGCCCGCCTGCAGCCACACCGACGCCTGCCCCATCGCCAGCCACAGCACCGCGGCCATGACGGCAACGGCGGCGCTGACTTTCAGCGCGAACGCGAGCCAGCCGGGCTCCGGCGCGTAAATCTCCTGTTTTCTCAGCATCCAGTACAACATCACGGCGTTCAGGCAGGCGCCGAGGCCGATCGCGAGCGCGAGGCCGGCGTGCTTGAGCGTGCCGACGAACAGCAGGTTCATTCCCTGCGTGGCCAATAGCGTCACAAGGCCGATCTTCACCGGCGTCACCACGTTCTGCCGCGCGTAGAAGCCCGGCGCGAGGATCTTCACCAGGATCATGCCGACCAGCCCCAGGCTGTAGGCGACCAGCGCCTCGCGGGTCATCCAGGCATCCTGCGCGCTGAAGCGGCCGTAATGGAACAGCGTGGCGATGAGCGGCATCGCCAGCACCGCGAGCGCCGCGGCGGCCGGCAGCGCGAGCAGCAGCGTCACCCGCAGCCCCCAGTCCATGAGGCGGCTGTAGGCCTGCGGCGCGCCGCTCGCATGGTGTTTCGACAGGCTCGGCAGCAGGATTGTTCCCAGCGCCGCGCCCAGCACGCCGGCGGGAAATTCCATCAGCCGGTCGGCGTAATAGAGCCAGGACACGCTGCCCGTGACGAGGAAAGAGGCGAAGATGGTGTTGATCAGCAGCGACACCTGGCTCACCGAGACGCCGAACACGGCCGGCGCCATCAGCTTGAGCACGCGCCGCACGCCCGGATGCCCAAGGTCGAAGCGCCAGCGCGGCAGCATGCCGATTTTCCACAGGAACGGCAGTTGGAAGGCGAGCTGCAGCGCGCCGCCCACGAACACCGCCCAGGCGAGGACCAGCACCGGGGGATTGAAGTTCCCGGCGAAGAACGCGGCGCCAACGATGAACGACACGTTGAGCAGCGTCGGCGTGAACGCCGGCACCGAAAACCGGCTCCAGGTATTGAGCACGCCCGCGGCCAGCGCCACCAGCGAGATGAAGACGATGTAGGGGAAGGTAATCCTCAGCATCACCACGGTCAGCTCGAACTTCCCGGGCTCGGCGGCGAACCCCGGCGCCGACACGTAGACCACCAGCGGCGCGAGCAGCATGCCGAGCGCGGCCGTCAGCAGCAGCGCGATGAAGAGCACCGTCGACACGCAGTCCACCAGCGCACGGGTCGATTCCGGCGACTCCCGGTTGCGGACTTCGGCCAGGATCGGCACGAAGGCCTGGGAAAACGCGCCTTCGGCGAACATCCGGCGCAGCAGGTTGGGGATGCGGAAAGCGACGAAAAACGCGTCTGTCGCCAGGCCCGCGCCGAACACCCGCGCGATGAAGAAATCGCGCACGAAACCCAGCACCCTGGAGATCAGGGTCATGCTGCTGACGGTGGCCAGAGCCCGCAGGAGGTTCATAGATGCGGGTTCATGCTAGAATTCGCGCCTTTTTTCGCACTGGAATCCAGTCCATGGCCAACATCAAATCCGCCCGCAAACGCGCCCGCCAGGCCGTCGTCCGCCGCAGCCGCAACGTGAGCCTGCACACCGCCGCGCGCAGCGCGATCAAGGACGTCAAGAAGGCGATCGCCGCGGGCGACAAGAAAGCCGCCGCCGCCGCGCTGGTCAAATCGCAGGCCGTGATCGACCGCGTTGCCGCCAAGGGCGTCGTGCACCGCAATGCCGCCGCGCGCCAGAAAAGCCGCCTCGCCCACGCCATCAAGGCGATGACCTAGTCTGTATCACCGGCCCGCTGCACCTTGGCGATCTCGGTCCGGTCCGCGACGCGCCCATCGCGGGTTTTCAATTCGTTGTCCCTGGCGAAGCTGAGCAGGAAGCGGTAAGCCATCGGCTCGATCTCTTCGAGCCGGATGTCCACCACCACGCAGCGCACCCCAGAAGCGGTTACCGGATGAACGTAGGGGGAGTACTGCATGCGGTGGTCGCCGCCGAAGGCGGACATCACCCCGCACAGCCGCTCGGCCCAGTCGCTGGGCCGGAACGGCTTGCCGTCCAGCGTCATCCCCATGATGATGAATTCGACGATGGCGTCGGCGACCGGTGCCTCGGGCATGCGGAATTATACTGATCCGGCATGGTGAAACCCCTCAGCCGGATCCTGGTCATCGAGGACGAGCCGCTGGTCCTGCGCGAGATCGTCAAGGGCCTGAACGCGGCCGCTCGCTCGCTCGACAATCCCCTCGGCATTTCCTTCAGCGGCGTGACCACCGCCCGGGAGGCGCTGTCGGCGATCGAGGCGGACGGCGACATCCAGGCGGTGCTGGTGGACGACAAGCTCTATTCCCTTCCCGAAGGCAGGAAAAACGGCGGGCGGAAAAGGCTGCAGATGTCGGCGCTGGAACTGGTCCAGCGCATCACGCGCTTCCGGCCCGAACTGGACGTCTACATCCTGATCGCGCAGGAAAAGGAGGACGACGTCGTCGATGCGCTGTTCACCGAGGCGGTGGACGGCTATTTCTACCGCGAGGAGCGCGATTACCGCGGCATCTACCGCATCCTGAACGCGCAGATCCAGGAAAAGGCGCGCACCCCCTTCGTCGACCAGCTCAAGACCTACGTCTGGATGGCGAAGGACCAGTGGCACACGCCCGGCCATTCCTCCGGCGAATCGCTGCGCGGCAGCCCCTGGGTGAACGATTTCTACGAATTCATGGGCGACCACGTGTTCGACGCCGACCTGTCCGTGTCGGTGCCCATGCTCGATTCGCTGATGGAGCCCAAGGGCGTGATCCTCGAGGCGCAGGCGATGGCGGCCAAGGCCTTCGGCGCGCGGCGCACCTTCTTCGCCACCAACGGCACCTCCACGGCGAACAAGGTCATTTTCCAGACGCTGCTCGCGCCGGGCGAAAAACTGCTGCTCGACCGCAACTGCCACAAGAGCGTGCACCACGGCGTAGTGCTCTCCGGCGCGCACCCGGTCTACCTGGATTCGGCGCTCAACCGGAAGTACGGGCTGTACGGTCCGGTGCCGAAAAAAACCCTGCTGAGGGAAATCCGGAAGCATCCCGACGCGCAGGCGCTGATCCTCACCTCCTGCACCTACGACGGCCTGCGCTACGACCTCGAGCCCATCGTGCGCGCGGCGCACGCCAGGGGCATCAAGGTCATCGTCGACGAGGCCTGGTACGGCTTCGCGCGCTTTCACCCGGAATTCCGCCCGACCGCGCTGGAGGCGGGCGCGGACTACGCGACCCAATCCACGCACAAGGTGCTG